>NZ_JBVJGW010000016.1:0-66287 GCF_055587105.1 Streptomyces sp. NPDC048461
GGGGGGGTGGGTGGCCGCGGGGGGGGGGCACCCCCCCCCCCGGGGGGGGCGGGCCCCGGGGGGGGGGGGGGGGGGGGCGGGCCGGGGGGGGGGGGGGGGGCCCCCCCCCCCCCCCCCCCCCCCGCCCCCGCCCGACCGTCGGGGAAACCCGCCGGGCGGTGCTCAGCGCTCCGGGTGATCCCCTTGTGGAGGAACCCCGGTCGCGGGTTCGAGCAGGCGGACGCGCAGCGCCTCGACGAGGGCGGCGTCGGCGCCGAGCAGGTCCGTCGCGTAGGCGCGCACCGAGCCGTGCTCCGCGGCCAGGGCCGCGAGGAACAGGCTCATCACCTCGGCGGGAGCGCGGCCGTACCCGGGCCAGACCGGGGTACGGCCCGGGTGGCCGGCCCGCCAGTCGTCGAGGAGCCGGTCGGTGGCGAGCCCGGTGAGCGCGAAGTCGGCCACGATGTCCTGCTCGGAGACGCCCAACAGGGCCAGCACCAGCGCGGCCAGCAGTCCCGTGCGGTCCTTCCCGGACGCGCAGTGGAAGACCGCGGGACCGTCCTGGTACGCCAGTACCGCAAGGGCCCGGCGGAGTTCGGCCACCCCGTCGTGCGCGACCTCCGCGTAGCGCTCGGCGAGGTAGGGGCCCGGCTCCACGTCGGGGCCGAGGGCGGCCTGGTCGTAAGGACGGTGCTCGACGCTGAGGTTGTGGTAGGCGAACGACGGATGCCCCGGCACCCGGCCCTTGGCCTCGATCTCCCACGGGTAGCGCAGGTCGATGACGGTCTCGATGCCCAGGCCGAGGAAGCGCTCCCAGTCGTCGCCCTCCAGCTTGCCGAGCGAGTCGGACCGGAACAGCAGCCCCCACCGCACCGTTCGGCCGTCCGCGGTGGGATAACCGCCCAGGTCACGGAAGTTGTGGAGCCGTTCGAAAGGTATGTGTCGGTTCACCCCCGGTACCCTACGAGGGAAATCGACGTGCCCGCCCTGGGCGGCCCGCCTAGGGTGTGCGGCGTGCACACGTACCGCAGACGCGACCGCCGCTCGGTCCCCCGCCCGGGACGCCACGGCCGTCGGCGCGAGGGGACCGCGCGCAGCGCTCCCGGCCCGGTGGTGGTCCCGGGCGCGGACGTGGTGATCGCGGGCTTCTTCTCCGCGAAGGAGAAGGCGTTCGCCACGCTCATGGCGGAGGCCTCCGCCGCGGTCGAGGCGCGGGGGGCCCGGGTGGTGGCCCGCGTGGTGCAGCGCCGCGGGGTGTCGGCCGGCGGAGTGCGGAAGATGACGCTCCCGTTCTCGCCGCGCACGCTCATCGGTTCCGGGAAGGTTCGCGAGACCGGCGCGCTTGCGGCTCGGACCGGTGCCGGCGCGGTGATCTTCCTGAACCCGCTGACGCCCTTGCAGCGGGACGTGCTCTCAGAGCTCCTGGGATGTCCCGCACTGAGCCTCGCGGAGTTCCTCGCGGCCCCCGACCGCCGACCGCCCGTCCGACCGGACCCGAACCGACCTCCGGGAGAACGCCCCATGCGCGTGCGCGCGGTACGCGGCGACGAACTGCCCCTCCTCCAGGACATCGAGCGGGCCGCCGGCCTCTGCTTCCGGGACGTCGGCATGCCGGAGATCGCCGATGACGAGCCGCTGCCCATCGGCGAGCTTGCCCGCTACGAACGGGCCGGCCTGGCCTGGGCGGCCGTCGACGGGACCGGCCCGCCCGTCGCCTACCTGATCGCCGACCGGGTGGACGGGAGCCTGCACGTCGAGCAGGTGTCGGTGCATCCGGCGTACGCCCGCCGCGGCGTGGGCCGCTCGCTGCTGGAGCACCTCGCCGCGCGGGCCCGCGCGGAGGGGGCGCCCGCACTGACCCTGACCACGTTCACGGACGTCCCCTGGAACGCCCCGTACTACGCCCGTTGCGGGTTCCGGCGGCTGGCCGAGGACGAGCTCACCCCGGGTCTGCGGAGGATCCGCGCGCAGGAAGCGGCACACGGCCTCGACCGGTGGCCGCGCGTCTGCATGCGCCGCACGGTGTGACCCGCACGGTGTGCCCGCACGCTGTGACCCCGTCCGCTGCGACCGCGTCCGCGCGCCCCGGGTCGCCGGACCGGGGCGCGGTCACGGGCCGCCGATCCGGATGCGGGCGGCGACCGGCAGGTGGTCGCTGCCCGTGGCCGGCAGGGTCCGCACGTCGTGCACCGTCGCCGCGCGGGCCAGGACCTGATCGATGCGCGCGACGGGGAACGCCGCGGGCCAGCTGAAGGCGAGCCCCCGGCGCGGGGCGCCCAGGCGCGAGGTGACCGGGGCGAGCCCGCGGTCGTCCACGGTGCCGTTGAGGTCGCCGAGCAGGACCACGGTGTCCAGCCGCTCGGCCGCGACGGCCGCGCCCAGCAGCCCGGCGCTCTCGTCCCGCGGCGCGGAGCCGAAGCCGCGCACCCCGAGGCGGACCGACGGCAGGTGGGCCACGTACACCGCGATCTCGCCGTGCGGCGTGCGGACCGAGGACCGCAGCCCCCGGTTCCAGCCCTCCCCGATGCCCCGCGGCCGGATGTCCAGGCGCCGTACGCCCGTCAGCGGGTACTTCGACCAGAGCCCGACGGTGCCCTCGACCGCGTGGTGGGGGTAGCCGGCCGCCAGGACCGACGCGTAGACCGGCAGCGCGGCGGGCGTCAGCTCCTCCAGGGCGATCAGCTCGGGCGACGCCGCGGCCAGCGCGCGCGCCGTGCCCGCGGGGTCGGGGTTCTCGTCGCCGACGTTGTGCTGGACCGCGACGAGGTCGCCCGCCGCCCGCTCGGCCGGAAGCAGCAGTCCGCCGAAGAGGTACGTCCACACCGCCGCCGGCAGCGCCACGGCCACGGCCGCGGTCGCCGAGCGGCGCCACAGCGCGAGCCCGGCCAGCACCGGGACCACCACCCCGAGCCAGGGCAGGAACGCCTCCAGCAGGCTGCCGGTCCGGCCCGCGGCGTTCGGCACGGCGGAGTGGAACGCCAGCAGTGCGGCCGTCAGCACGGCGGACGCGGCGAGCGCCCGTCCCCTCGGCCGGGACCCTTCACCCCGCATGCCGCGCACGCCCCGCCCCCGCTCCGGCTTCCGCTCATTCGCCTCGAACGCCGCTTACGACGCGTGGGCGGGTGATCGGGTTCCCGTCGGACGGCTCGGGTGTGCGCCGTACGAGTTCATTTGGCGGGCCCGTTCGGCCGCAAGACCGAGTTCATGATCATCATTTTGGCTCCCGATCGTTTTGATGCCGGTATCCGGCCGTGTGAGATCTGGGAGTGCTGCGCAGCCATGTCACGAACGCAAGGAACGCGACGAACGCAACGGGCCGGGACGGAGCGGACGCAAGAACCGGGCCGGCCGGAGGAACCGGGCCGGACGCAAGAACCGGGACGGCCGGAGGGACGGCGCCGGCCGGCCCGGCCGCGCCGCACCCGCGCCTGGGGCGCGGCCGCCGCGGCCACGGGGGTCATGCTGCTCGTCGCCGCGGCCCCGGGCCGGGCCACCGGACCGGCCCCCGCGGACGGAGCCGCCGGCCGCGCGCAGCGCGAGGCGACGGTCACCCTGCTCGTCGGCAGGGCCCTCGACGACGGGAGCCGGGACGCCGACGGCTGGTGCGCCGTGCACACGTTCCGGCCCGCGCTGTGCAAGCGCTGGCGGGAGCAGCGGGTGCTGGCCACCGCGGCCGGGGTGGCGTCCGTACTGCCCCGCCCGCCGCTCGGCGACGCCGCCCGCGCGGCCCGGGCGGACGCCCTGCCCACCGACGCCGGAGCGCCGCTGGAGATCGGCCTCGCGGACCAGGGCCTGCTCACCGACGTGACCGTACGGGACGGCCGCGGCCGTCACCTCGCGGGGGAGCTGACCCAGGAGGGCCGGCGCTGGCTGAACACCGAACCGCTTCGGGCCGGGGAGTCCTACACCCTGAGGGTCGGCGCGCAGGACGCGGCCGGGACCCCCGTCGCGGCCACCCTGCACTTCCGGACCGCGCCGCCCGCCGACGGGGGACGGCTCACGGTCGCCTTCGGACCCCGCCCGGGAACGTACGGCGCCGGGCAGATCGTGACCGCCGCCCTCAGCCACCCGGTCCCCGCCGGCGACGTCCTGGCCCGCGCCAGGCTGGAACAGGCGCTCCAGGTGACCTCCGAGCCCCAGGTCGAAGGGGCGTGGCACTGGGTCGACGAATCGACCCTGCACTTCCGGCCCCGCACGTACTGGCCCGCCCACGCGGTCGTCAGCGTCCGCAGCGGACTCGACGGGGTCCAGGTCGGCGACGGCCTCCACGGAGGACCCTCCGAGGGGCTTGCGTTCACCGTCGGGGACCGGATCGAGGCCGTCACCGACGCCGCCGCCCACCGGATGACGGTGCGCCGCAACGGGCAGGTCGTCCGGACGATCCCCGTCACGACGGGCAAGGCCGGCTTCCTGACCCGCAGCGGCATCAAGGTCGTGCTGCGCAAGGAGTACAAGGTCCGCATGCGCGGGGACTCCATCGGCATCAAGCGCGGCACCAAGGAGTTCTACGACCTGCCCGTCCTCTACGCGACCCGGGTGACCTGGAGCGGGGAGTACGTGCACGCCGCGCCCTGGTCCGTCGAGGCGCAGGGCGAGGAGAACGTGAGCCACGGCTGTACGGGCATGAGCACGCAGGACGCGGCCTGGTTCTTCCACACGGTCCGCGAGGGCGACGTCGTCGAGGTGGTCAACAGCGGCGGCGAGGAGATGGACCCCTTCGCCAACGGCTTCGGGGACTGGAACCTGGACTGGCGCAGCTGGCTCGCGGGCAGCGCCCTGGCCGGTGCCGACGCCCGCCGGGCGGACCCGCCGCCCGCACCGGCCCGCCTGCACCCCACGACCTGAACCGGGCCGGGCCCGCGCCCGGCCCCGTCCGGCTACTCGAACCGCGAGGGGTCGCCGGCCCCGCGGCGCACGATCTCGGCCTCGCCGCCGGAGAAGTCGACCACCGTGGTCGGCTGGGTGCCGCAGTCGCCGGAGTCGACGACGGCGTCCACCACGTGGTCGAGCCGTTCCTTGATCTCCCAGCCCTGGGTCAGGGGCTCGTCCTCGTCGGGCAGCAGCAGGGTGCTGGAGAGCAGCGGCTCGCCGAGCTCGGCGAGCAGGGCCTGCGTGACGACGTGGTCGGGGATGCGGACGCCGACGGTCTTCTTCTTGGGGTGCAGCAGCTGGCGCGGCACCTCCTTCGTCGCCGGGAGGATGAAGGTGTAACTTCCCGGGGTCGCCGCCTTGATCGCGCGGAAGACGTCGTTGTCGAAGTTCACGAACTGGCCCAGCTGCGCGAAGTTCTGGCACACCAGGGTGAAGTGGTGACGGTCGTCGAGGTTGCGGATGGACCGGATCCGGTTGATGCCGTCCCGGTTGCCGAGGCCGCAGCCCAGCGCGAAACAGGAGTCCGTCGGATACGCGATGAGCGCGCCGGATCGGATGAGGTCAGCCACGCCGCCGATGGTGCGCTGCTGGGGGTTGTCGGGGTGCACGTCGAAGTACTTCGCCATCCGCCGAGCCTACGGGACCCGGCGCCGTACCCGGCACGCCGACTGCCGCCGAACAGTGGAGCCGGCGGCATTCGTTCGGGGGAAACGGGCCGCGGGGTCCCCGTCCGGACCGTCCCGGCCGCCGAAGGTGCGGTGTCGGCCCCTGCCGGGGCCGTGCGGTGCTGCGGCGCCGCCACGGCAGTAGCGAGGAGAAGTCACGTGTCGCGTGTTTGGAAGAGTGCGGGTCTCGCCCTGGCAGCCGGTCTCGTGGTCCTGGGCGGGGCGTCCGCGGCCTCGGCGGACTCCGTGGCCGAGGGCGTCGCCGTCGGCTCGCCGGGTGTCCTCTCGGGCAACGTGGTCCAGATCCCGGTGCACATCCCGATCAACGTGTGCGGCAACAGCGCCAATGTGGTCGGCCTGCTGAACCCGGCCTTCGGCAACACCTGCGTCAACGCCTGACCCGGCGCGTCCCGGCCCGCCCCCGCCACCGGCGGGGGCGGGCCGCACCCTCATCCCGCGGACGACCGCAGGGCCGCCGTGTGGGCCCGCACCTCGGCGGGAGTGAGGTAGGAGTCCGTGTACTCGAACTCCCGCAGGCTCGGCGGCCGGGTCCGCTGGAAACCGGTGCGGACGAAGTCGTCCCCGGCCACCGCGTTCAGCATCCAGTTCGTCAGCACCCTGGTCTTGGCCACGTTCGTCCGCAGCGCCGACCAGTGGTACCCGCGGGCCACCGCCTGCGCCGGAAGACCGCGCAGCGGGATGCCCAGCGGCTTGGACACGGCGTCCGTGCCGCCGAGGTCGACCACGAGCCCCAGGTCCCGGTGGGAGTACGGCCGCAGCGGCTGCCGGCGCAGCGTCGCGATCAGGTTGTCGGCGAGGGTGCGGCCCTGCCGCAGCGCGTGCTGCGCCGTCGGCGGGCAGATCGCGCCGTCCTTGCCCGACGCGAGGTCCGGGACCGCGGCGGCGTCGCCCAGGGCGAAGACCCCGGGAGCCCCCGGAACGGTCAGCTCGGGGGTCACCACCAGGCGCCCCCGCTCGGTCTCCGCGCCCAGGGTCGCGACCAGCGGGCTCGCGGCCACTCCGGCCGTCCAGATCAGCGTCCGGCTCGGCAGCACCCGTCCGTCCGTCAGGGTCACCTCGTCCGGGCCCGCCTTCGCGACGCTCACCCCGAGGGAGACCTCGATCCCGCGCCGCCGCAGGATCTCCAGGGCGGCCTTCCCGAGGGAGTCTCCGAGCTCGGGCATCAGTTTGGGAGCCAGGTCCAGCAGGTGCCAGCTGATCTGCCGGGGGTCGAGGCGCGGATAGCGCTTCACCGCCTGGTGGGTCAGCCGCTGCAGGCAGGCGGCCGTCTCGGTGCCCGCGTACCCTCCGCCGACCACGATGAAGCACAGCCGGGAGGCGCGCTCCGCCTCGTCCTGGCTGGCGTCGGCCAGGTCCAGCTGTGCGATGACGTGGTCGCGCAGGTAGGCGGCCTCGGCGAGGGTCTTCATGCCCCGCGCGTGCTCGACGAGCCCGGGAATGTCGAACGTACGGGTGACGCTGCCCGGCGCCAGCACCAGGTGGTCGTACTCCTGCTCGGTCACCTCGCCGGTGATCGTGCGGATGACGCAGACCTTCGCCACCGGATCCACGCCGATCGCGCCCCCGGGCACGATCCGGGTGCGGTGCCGGCTGCTGCGCCGCAGCGAGACGGCGATGGACTGCGGGGTCAGCACGCCGGACGCCACCTGGGGCAGCAGCGGCAGGTACAGCTGGTAGGAGGTCGGCGTGACGAGGGAGATGTCCGCCTCCTGCGGTGTCAGCCGGCGTTCCAGCCTGCGGACGCACTCCACTCCGGCGAAGCCGGCGCCCACCACGAGAATCCTCGGTCGTGTCACGGTGTCCGTCCTCTCTCCGGCGGCCCGGTGATCGGGCCGGACCGGTCACCGCGCCCCTTCCCCGTCCGGAGCGCTCTGCACACGGGAAACCCGAACGGCCGCGTATACGACCCCGGCTTCCGCGTTCCGACGGCCCGGCGCCGCTCCCCGTGGGACAGTGGAGGGCATGTGCGGCCGATACGCCTCCACCCGGGGCCCGGGCGACCTCGCCGACCTGTTCGGGGTCACCCGCCTTGACCCCGAGGAAACCCTCGCGCCCAGCTGGAACGTCGCCCCGACCGACCCGGTGTGGGCCGTCCTGGAGCGCCCCGACCGCGCGACCGGCGTCGTGGAGCGGGGACTGCGGCCGCTGCGCTGGGGACTGGTCCCCTCCTGGGCGAAGCGACCGGACACCGGGGCCAAGATGATCAATGCGCGGGCGGAGACCGTGCACGAGAAGCCCGCCTACCGCCGTGCCTTCGCCAAACGCCGCTGTCTGCTCCCCGCGGACGGCTTCTACGAGTGGGAGCCCGTCCCGGCCACGGACACGGCGAAGGCGTACAAGCAGCCCTACTTCATCACGCCCGAGGACGACTCCGTGCTGGCCATGGCGGGCCTGTACGAGTTCTGGCGCGACAAGACGGTGGCGGACGACGACGATCCGGCGGCCTGGTGGACCACCTGCACGATCATCACCACCGAAGCGGCCGACGCGGCCGGCCGCGTCCACCCCCGCATGCCGCTCGCCATCGCGCCGGCCGACTACGAGGCCTGGCTCGACCCCGCGCACCAGGACCCGGACGAGCTCCGCGCCCTGCTCGGCACGCCGGCCGCGGGCCGCCTGAACGTGCGCGCGGTCTCCACCGCCGTCAACGACGTGCGCAACAACGGCCCCGAGCTGCTGCACGACCCCTCCTGACCGGTCGCGGCCGGTCGGGCCCGGGGAGACCCGCACCGGGCCGCACCACCCTCGCGTTGCGGGCGAGCGGCCGCCGGGGGAGGGTCGGGAGGCGAGCCCGCCCCCAGGGAGGAACCGAGCCATGCCCATCGCCACCGTGAATCCCGCCACCGGCGAGACCCTGCGCACCTTCAGGGCCCAGGGCCCCGACGAGGTCGAGCAGTGCCTCGCCGAGGCCGCCGCGGCGTTCGCCGACTACCGCACCACCGGCTTCGCGGAGCGGTCCGCCCTCCTGCTCGGGGCGGCCGACCTGCTGGAGGCGGACAACGAGGACATCGCGCGGACCATGACCACCGAGATGGGCAAACCCCTCGCGGCGGCCCGCGCCGAAGCCGCCAAGTGCGTGAAGGCCATGCGCTGGTACGCCGCGCACGCCGAGTCGCTGCTCGCCGACGAGCACCCCGCCGAGAGCGACGTCCGCGACTCCGGGGCCGACTCCGTACTCGTCCGCTACCGGCCGCTCGGGGTGGTCCTCGCCGTCATGCCGTGGAACTTCCCGCTCTGGCAGGTCGTACGGTTCGCCGCGCCCGCGCTGATGGCCGGCAACACGGGCCTGCTCAAGCACGCCTCCAACGTGCCGCAGACGGCGCTCTACCTGGGCGACCTGTTCCACCGGGCCGGCTTCCCCCGCGGCTGCTTCCAGACCCTCCTGATCGGCTCCGACGGCGTGGAGCGGGTCCTGCGCGACGGCCGCGTCGCCGCCGCGACGCTGACGGGCAGCGAGCCGGCCGGCCGGGCGGTCGCCTCCGTGGCCGGGGACGAGATCAAGAAGACCGTCCTGGAACTGGGCGGCAGCGACCCCTTCGTCGTCCTGCCCTCCGCGGACGTCGCCCGGGCCGTCAAGACCGCCGTCACCGCGCGCGTGCAGAACAACGGCCAGTCCTGCATCGCCTCGAAGCGGTTCATCGTGCACACCGACGTGTACGACGAGTTCGCCGCCGGGTTCACCGCGGCCATGGCCGCGCTCACCGTCGGCGACCCGATGGACGAGTCCACCGACGTCGGCCCGCTCGCCACCGAGCAGGGCCGCGCCGACCTGGAAGAACTCGTCGAGGACGCCGTGCGCCAAGGCGCCGCGGTCCTGTGCGGGGGCGGCCGGCCCCCGGGACGGGAGGCCGGCTGGTTCCACGAGCCCACGGTCCTCGCCGACGTCACCGCGGCCATGCGCATCGACCAGGAGGAGGCCTTCGGGCCGGTCGCCACGCTCTACCGCGTCGGCAGCCTGGACGAGGCGATCGAACGCGCCAACCACACGCCCTTCGGCCTGAGCTCCAGCGTCTGGACCGCCGACGACGCGGACGTGGAGGCCTGCGTCCGCGACATCCAGGCCGGCGGGGTCTTCGTCAACGGCATGACCGCCTCCCACCCCGCACTGCCCTTCGGCGGCGTCAAGCGGTCCGGGTACGGACGCGAGCTGTCGGGGCACGGCATCCGCGAGTTCTGCAACGCGACCACGGTGTGGCGCTCGGGCGCCTGACCGCAAGCCCGCCGTGTCCGCCGTGTCCGCCGTGTCCGCCGGAGCCAAGGACGCCGCCCGCTACCGACCCGCAACCCGGGGCCGATCTGCTGAACCCGGGGCCCGCCGGGCATCCCGGCCGCCCGGAACGGGCAGCCAGCACGGGTGACCCCCTCCGTGGCGAGCTCCGCGCCGCCCGCCGCCACCCGCCCGCGCCGGGTGCTGCTCGCCGGCGCGGTCGGCAATTTCGTCGAGTGGTACGAGTTCGGCGTGTACGGCTGCTTCGCCACGGTCATCGCCGCGCACTTCTTCACCCCCGCGACCGGGGCGGGTGCGGGCGGCGCCGGGCCGCTGATCGCCACGTACGCCTCCTTCGCGCTGGCCTTCTTCTTCCGGCCCGCCGGCGCCCTGCTGTTCGGCCGGCTCGGCGACCGCGTCGGCCGCCGCCCCGTCCTGATCCTCGTCATCTGTCTCATGACGTCCGCCACCACCCTGATCGGACTCCTCCCGACCCAGGCGACGGCGGGCGCGGCCGCTCCCTGGCTGCTCACCCTGCTGCGCGCCCTCCAGGGCCTCTCCGCCGGAGGGGAGTTCGGCGGCGCCGTGGCCCTGATGACCGAATCCGCGCCGCCCGGGCGGCGCGGGCGCTACGGCGCCTGGCAGTCCTTCACCGTCGCGCTCGGGCTGCTCGGCGGTGCCGGGACGGCCGCGCTGCTGGCCACGCTCCTCCCACCGGCCGCCCTGCACGCATGGGGCTGGCGCGTCCCGTTCCTGCTCGCCCTGCCGCTCGGGCTGGCCGCCCTGTGGCTGCGCACCGGACTCGTGGAACCGCCCGCGGCGGCCATCCCCGGTCCGGGAACCCCCGGGGCCGGCGCCCGGCCCACCGCCGGGGCGACCGCCCGCGCCGTCGTGCTCGGCATCGGTCGGATCGCCGGCTGGTCGGCGGCCGGCTACACCTTCCTCGTCGTCCTGCCCTCCTACCTCCAGTCCACGCTCGGCGCGTCCTTCCGGGAGGCCCTCATCGCCACCACGTTCGCCAACCTCGGCTTCGCCGCGTCGATCCTCCCCGCCGGAGCGCTCAGCGACCGGGTCGGCCGCCGCCCCGTGATGCTCTGCGGCGCCCTCGCCGTCGCCCTGTTCGCCCTGCCCCTGCTCCACCTGCTCCAGGACCCCGGCACCTCCGCGCCCGCCAAGGCGGCCGCCCTGGTCTGCGCGGGCGCCGCTGTCGGCCTGCTCGCCGGGCCCGGGCCCGCCATGCTCGCGGAGATGTTCCCCGCACGCGTACGGTGCACCGGGCTCGGAGTGGCGTACGCCCTCGCCAACGCGGTCTTCGCCGGCTGCGCCGGCCTCGTCATCACCACCCTGACCGACCTCACCGGATCCGCCGACATCCCCGCGTACTACGCCGCCGGCGCCTGCGCCCTCAGCGCGGCGGCCCTGGCGACCCTGCGCGGCGACGACCACCTCCGGCCGCTGCGGTGAAGGTCGTCGGCCTGATGTCGGGCACCTCCCACGACGCCGTCGACGCCGCCGCCGCGGAACTCACGCTCGACGACGCGGGCGACACCCTGCGCCTGGACCCGCTCGGCATGGTCAGCGCCCCGTACGACGACGCCCTGCGCCGCGCCCTCGCCGCGGCCCTGCCCCCCTCGCCCACCACCCTGGCCGACGTGTGCCGCCTCGACACCCGCATCGGACAGGCCTTCGCCGCCCTCGCCGTCCGCGCCGACCGCGAACTGTGCGGGGGCCGCGCCGAGCTGATCGCCTCCCACGGCCAGACCGTCTACCACTGGGCCTCCGACGGCCGGGTCCACGGCACCCTCCAGCTCGGCCGGCCCGCCTGGATCGCCGAAGCCACCGGCTGCCCGGTCGTCTCCGACTTCCGCCCCGGCGACGTCGCCGCCGGCGGGCAGGGCGCCCCGCTCGTCAGCCTGATCGACACGATGCTGCTGCGCGGCCGCCCGGGAGTTCCCGCCGCCCTGAACATCGGCGGCATCGCCAACCTCACCGCCCTCCCCGCGACGGGCCCTCCGGTCGCCTTCGACACCGGCCCCGGCAACGCCCTCATGGACGCGGCCGTCCACGCGGCGACCTCCGGGCGCGCCGGCTACGACCACGACGGGACCCTGGCGGCCGCAGGCCGGGTCCACGCCCCGCTCCTGCGGCGACTGCTCGACGAGCCGTACTACCGGCTGCCCGCCCCCAAGACGACCGGCAAGGAGCTGTTCCACCCGGGCTACCTGCGCACGGCCCTGGACGGCTTCGGCTCCCTCACGGCGCCCGACCTGCTCGCCACGCTCACCCGTCTCACCGCCCGCACCGTCGCCGACGCGCTGCGCCCGCTCGGGGCCACCGAGGTCGTCGCCTCCGGCGGCGGCACCCGCAACCCCGTCCTGATGGCGATGCTGCGCGAGGAACTGGCCGCCGGAACGACCCTGCTGGACTCCGGCGCGCTCGGACTGCCCGCCGCCGAGAAGGAGGCGTACGCCTTCGCCGTCCTCGGCTTCCTCACCCTGCACGGCCTTCCCGGCAACGCCCCCGAGTGCACCGGAGCGCGCGGTCCGCGCGTGCTCGGTTCGCTCACCCCCGGCCCGCGCCCCCTGCGCCTGCCCCCGGTGCCCTCGCGGGCGCCGGTCTCCCTCCTGGTGGGCCGGGGGTGAGGGCGGCCGCCGCAACCGACCGGCCTGCCACGCGTCTGCCGTGCGGCCCGGCCGTAGGATGAACCGGCGATCACGCCCGCCGGGCCGTGGGCGAGCGGACGGAGACCCCCCGTGGACCAGCAGCCCGTCACCGACCGGCAGCCCGTCACCGTCGTCACCGGCGGCAGCCGCGGCATCGGCGCCGCGATCTGCGCGCGCCTCGCGGCCGACGGCCACGACGTCGTCCTCGGCTACCACCGCGACGACCGGGCCGCCGAGCAGGTCGCCGGGATCGTCCGGGACGCGGGCCGCCGCTGCAGCACCGTCCGCGTCGACACCGCAGACGAGACCGCGGTCGACCGCCTCTTCGACACCGCCGCCCTGCTCGGCCCCGTCACCGGCCTCGTCAACAACGCCGGCGTCAGCGGCCCCAACGGCCCGCTGGCCGAAGCCGACGCGGCCGGCCTCCGCCGCGCCCTCGACGTCAACGTGCTCGGCTACCTGCTCTGCGCCCGGCGCGCCGTCCGCGACATGGCGCGCACCGGCGGCGGAGCCGTCGTCAACATCTCCTCGGCCGCGGCCACGCTCGGCGCCCCCGGCCAGTACGTGCACTACGCCGCGGCCAAGGCGGCCGTCGACGCCCTGACCGTGGGCCTGTCCAAGGAGGTCGCCGCCGACGGGATCCGCGTCAACTGCGTCGCCCCGGGCACCGTGTGGACGGACTTCCACGAGGACCCGCAGCGACCCGCCCAGGTGGCGCCCCGCATCCCGATGGGCCGGGCCGGACAGCCGGACGAGATCGCCGGCGCCGTGTCCTGGCTGCTCTCCGCCGACGCCTCGTACACGACGGGCGCGGTCCTCCGCGTCGCCGGAGGCCTGTAGCGGGCCCGGGAGAGCCGCCCGCGGCCCCGCCCTTCGGGAACGCGACGGCGCCCGCACCGTCCGGTGCGGGCGCCGTCGTCGAGCGGGGCGGGGCTGGGGCTCAGGCGCGGATGATGTTCTCCGCCTGGGGGCCCTTCTGGCCCTGCGTGATGTCGAACGACACCGTTTCGCCCTCGGTCAGTTCGCGGTATCCGTTGCCGGAGATGTTGGAGTAGTGGGCGAAGACGTCCGGTCCGCCCCCGTCCTGGGCGATGAAGCCGAAGCCCTTTTCGGAGTTGAACCACTTCACGGTGCCACTGGCCATGCTCGCCCCTCTGGTCATTCGTCGAGCGGACCGGGCTCGGGCCGCCGCGGGCGCCGTCTCACGGACCACCCGCCCCACTACTCCCCGGGGACGGCAGCAACTACACCCGCGGGGAACGGTCTTGTGGGATTCTCCTGGTCCCTGGACCGAACAGATCCACCCCATCCGGCAGGAACCCGGCGGGCAGCGCGGTGCCCGCACCGCCCGGGGCGGGGGAGCGGGGAGCCGTCTACCCGCCGGTCCGGCCGTGCAGAGCGGTCCGGGGTCGTACGCTCGGTACCGGTCCGCACGACGGCGGCAACGCCGTCGCCCTCCACGTGAACACCGGGCAGGCGATGAGCTCTCAGACGTTTCAGGCAGGACAGACGGGACTCATCGTGCGGGTCCCGGAGGCCGAACCCGCCGTCCGCGGGTGGCGCGAGCGGCTCGACCCCTCGGCGCACGACGGGGTGCCGGCCCACGTCACCGTCCTGTTCCCCTTCCTCGACGAGAGCCGCCTCGACGCGGAGGTGATCGGCGCCCTGGCCGGGATCGTGGCCGGCCACCGCGCCTTCGACCTGCGGTTCCGGACGTGCGGACGGCTCCCCGAGGTGCTGTACCTCGCCCCCGAACCGGCCGACCCGTTGCGCAGGCTCACGGAGGCCGTCGTCGCCCGGTGGCCCGAAGCCCCGCCCTACGGAGGCCGGTTCACCGAGATCATCCCCCACCTGACCATCGCCCAGGGGCAGGACGCCGCCACCGCGGACGAGATCGAAGCCGGCCTCCTCGGCCGGCTGCCCATCGCCTCCCGCATCACGTCGGTCGTCCTGATGGCCCACGACGGAACGACGTGGCAGGAGCGCGCGGTCTTCCCCCTCGGCGACGAGGTTCCGTCCGGCCCTCCGGGAGCCGGGGAGCACACCTGAGAACGGCGGAAACGGATGAGGGGCGGCGGGACCCCCGTACGGGTTTCCGCCGCCCCTCCGGGCGTGCTGCTGTGCGTTCCGGGTCCTCAGGGGAGGATCAGGCGTCCTTCTGGCCGGCCTTCGCCGCGCGCTCCGCGTTCTTCTCCTTGATGCGGACCGTCTCCTTGCGGACATCGGCCTGCGTGGCGCGCTCCTTCTCCAGCCACTCGGGACCCTCGGTCTTCAGGGCCTCGATCTGCTCGGTGGTGAGGGCCTCGGTGACCCCGCCGCGGGCGAGGCCCGCGATGGAGACACCCAGCTTCGCGGCGACCACGGGCCGGGGGTGCGGCCCGTTGCGCCGCAGGTCCTGCAGCCACTGGGGCGGGTCGGACTGCAGCGCACTCAGCTCGGTGCGCGAGACGACACCCTCCTGGAACTCTGCGGGGGTGGCCTCGAGGTACACGCCCAGCTTCTTCGCCGCGGTCGCGGGCTTCATCGTCTGGGGGCTCTGGTGCGACGTCATGGTGTCAAGAGTATCGAGCGTGTGCGCTACCTCTGACCACGCCGGGTAATCTGGCCGGGTGACAGGCTCGGAAGTAACCCCATCGTTCCGCCTCGCCTACGTTCCGGGCGTGACACCCACCAAGTGGGTCAGGATCTGGAACGAGCGGCTGCCCGACGTTCCGCTGACCCTCGTCGCGGCGGCGGTCGACGAGGCCTTCGGCGTCCTGCGGGCGGGTGGCGCTGACGCCGGATTCGTACGCCTGCCCGTCGACGGCGAGGACCTCAGCGCGATCCCGCTCTACACCGAGACCACGGTCGTGGTGATCCCCAAGGACCACCTCATCGCGGCGGTCGAGCAGGTCTCCGCCGCGGACCTGGCCGACGAACTGGTGCTGCACCCCCTCGACGACACCCTGGACTGGGAGAGCCCGCCGGGGCGCCCCGCGATCGAGCGCCCCGAGACGACGGCGGACGCCGTCGAGCTGGTCGCTGCGGGCGTGGGCGTACTCGTCGTCCCGCAGTCGCTCGCCCGCCTGCACCACCGCCGTGACCTCACCTACCGGCCCGTCTCGGACGTTCCGGAGTCGCGCGTCGGGCTGTCCTGGCCGCAGGAGGCGACCACCGACCTGGTGGAGGAGTTCATCGGGATCGTCCGCGGGCGGACCGTCAACAGCACGCGCGGCCGGCCGCCGACGCCGCCGCAGCCCAAGGGCAAGCGGGCCGCGGCGGGGGGTACCCAGGGCAAGCCGGCGGGCGGCAGGACCGGCGGCGGCAAGGCGACGGCCGGCAAGTCGGCGGGCGGCAGGTCGGGCAAGCCGGCCGGCAAGAACCCCCGGGGCGCTTCCGGCGGCGCGGGCGCGGCCAAGGGCGGCAAGGGCGGGGCCAAGCGGGGCAAGCCCCGCGGCAGGTCGTAGGCCGCGGAGCCCGCTGGGCGCAGTGGCGGGGCGGGTACCGGACGGCCGGGACCCGCCCCGCCGTGCGTTCCGCCGGGGGCGGCCGGGGTCAGCCGGCCCAGCGGCCGGTCAGGAAGGTCACGGCCACCACGACGCCGACCGGCGCCACCACGTACACGTACGCCGCCTGCACCCGCGGCCGCCGCAGGCTCCACCCGGCCAGGGCGATCCACAGCGGCCACCACAGGAGGGTGGAGCGGGGGATCGACGTGTACCAGTACGAGGTTCCCAGCGCCCACAGCGTCAGCGCGGTGTAGAGCGCCTCGGGCAGCCGGCGCCGGCGCACCAGCACGACCAGCAGCGCGAGGCCGACCAGCATCGCGAGCAGCTCGGCCTGCCACATCACCGCGTACCCGGTGGCCTGGGTGCGCTGGAAGGCGGCCTCCCAGGTGTGGGACCAGGCCTCCCAGGGGGCGTGGAAGTCCCGGTACCAACCGCGTTCCTGGGCGTGCTTCCAGGCCATCCAGTCCCCGGTGCGGGCGGACAGGAACCAGCCGTAGAGCACCGGGGCGAGCGCGGGCAGCAACAGCCACGGGGCCCGGCGCCGGCCGGCCCGGTCCTTCGCGGTCAGCACGAACTGCAGGACGAGCGCGGCGGCGAGGAAGAGCCCGGTGACCCGGACCGAGCAGGCGAGGCAGGTCAGCACCGCGGCGGCCCGCCAGTTCCCGCGCAGCGCCGCGAGCCAGGCGGGCAGGGCCAGGGCCAGGAACAGCGACTCGGTGTACCCGGCGGCCAGGAACACCGCACAGGGCGAGAGCAGGAGGAACATCACCGTACGGCGGCCCGCGTCCAGGTCGCCCAGCTGGCGGCGGGCGATCCGGGCCAGGGCCAGGACGGCCACGCCGCCGGCGACGAAGGAGACGAGCAGCCCGGCGGCGGCCCAGTCGGGCACGACCGCGTGCACGGCGCGCAGGGTCAGGGGGAAGCCGGGGAAGAAGGCCTCGCGGTTGTCCCAGCCCTGCGTCCAGGGCCCGGCGCCGTCGGGGAAGTAGCCCTCCCTGGCTATGGAGAGGTAGTGCTGCCAGTCCCACTGCTGCCAGGGCGCGAGCAGCCCTGCCGGCTCGCGGCGCCCGCCGTCGGAGGGGAACAGCCAGCGCACGGCCCAGGCGGTGATCCAGAGCCCCGTGCGGGTCAGCGCGTACAGCCACAGCACCTCCCGGTCGGCGGCGTCCAGCCGCGGGAGCCGCCGGCCGGCGGGCCGTCCGCCCGGAGCGGGGGCGGGGGCGACCCCGACGGGCCGGGGCGGGGCGGAAACGGACATGGCGGGGTCTCCTGATCGGCTGAGGGCGCGCCGGACCGCCGGCCGGCGGTGTGCGGCCGCGGTGCGCGGGTGGTGGAGCGGGTGCCTGCGGGGCTACCGGGGCTGTAGGGGCTGCCGGGGATTCACGGGTGCGCCGGGATCACCGGGTGGAGCGGTTCAGGGGGTCGAGGAGAATCCCGTGTTCGGCGCGGTTCCGGTCGGCAGGGCCGGCTCGGTGGTGCGGGCGGGAGGCGGCACGGTCGACGTCCCGGACGGCGGGTTCACCGAGGTCCGGGAGGAGGACGGCCCCGCGGTCGTGGCCGGGGGAGGTCCGGGCGTCGACGAGGCCGGCTGCGGGGGCCGGGCCGACGTGGGCCCCGGGGTCGGCAGGAGGGACGGGGCCGGCGCCGAGGGGGTGGTCGCCGGCAGGTTCCCGCCCCCGTTCTCGGGCAGCAGGGACGCCAGCGCGGCGCCCGAACCCGCGAGGACGAGGCAGGCCGCGACCGCCAGGCCGGCGACCCGGCGGCGCCGTACCCGCTCACCGCGCCGGGCGATCTCCGAGACGGGAGGGAGGGCCGTCCCGGGCTGTCCGGCGGAAGCCGCCTCCTGGAACAGCGACCGCAGGGGATCGTTGGTGTCAGGCATCGGGATCCTCCTCGATACGGGGGTCCTGCAGATGGCGGGAGAGGGTGGCCCGGCCCCGCGTCAGGTGGGTCTTGACCGTGCTCGCGGACAGGGAGGTCTCCGCGGCGATCTGTTCGACGGTCAGATCGCACACGTAGTGCAGGGCCAGCGTCCGGCGCTGCTTGAGGGGGAGGTGCCGCAGCGCCTCCACGAGAGCCACCGCCTCCGGTCCCGGCCCCTCCACGTACGCCGCGGGAGCGGTGCGCTCCCAGGCGTCGGCGGTGCGGCGGCGCACGCGCCACCGGCTCACCGCGAGCCGCCAGGCGACGGTGCGGATCCAGGCCTCCGGCCGTCCTTCGACGTCCAGCTGCCTGCGCCGCCCCCACCCCCGGACGAACGCCTCCTGCACCACGTCCTGTGCCTCGTGGTGATCGCCGAGCATGACGTACAGCTGTCCGGTCAGCCGTCCCGCCGCCTGCGCGTAGAACTCTTCGAACTCCTCGACGGTCAAAAACTCACTCCCGCATTCATGAATCCCTCTCGGTGGGCATACGCCCGCCGCACCGCGTCCGGTTGACACCGGACGCGGAGAAGTCTTGTGAGTGGCGTCACACCGGCGCCGGAGGGACACGCGACCGTCCCGGGCCCGGACGCACCGGTGGGGCGTGCGGTCGTCACCGCACGCCCCACTGGTCTGCTCCGCCGTCCGGCCCTCGGGCCGGGGTCCGGCGGACCCGCCCGTCCCGAGGGTCAGGTACGGCCCGCCGGGTCCGGGTCCTGCACCGCCTCGGGGGAGGTGGCCGGAGAGGGCACGGCCGCGAGCAGGGGCTCCGCGGGCGCCCGCCGCGCGGAGACCCAGGCGGCGACGGGTTCGGTGTAGCGGGCGGTCAGCGGTCCGATGACCACGAGGATGAGGACGTAGGCGGTCGCCAGCGGTCCCAGAGCCGGTTCGATGCCGGCCGAGACGGCGAGTCCCGCGATGACGATGGAGAACTCGCCGCGGGCGACGAGGGTGCCGCCGGCCCGCCAGCGCCCCTTGACGCCGATTCCGGCGCGCCGGGCGGCCCAGTAGCCTGTCGCGATCTTGGTGCCCGCGGTGACGACCGCGAGCGCGAGGGCGGGGAGGAGGACGGGCGGGATGCTGGCCGGGTCGGTGTGCAGGCCGAAGAAGACGAAGAACACGGCGGCGAACAGGTCGCGCAACGGGCTGAGCAGGGTGTGCGTACCCTCGGCGACCTCACCGGACAGGGCGATGCCGACGAGGAACGCGCCGACGGCGGCGGACACCTGGAGCTGCTGGGCGACACCGGCGACCAGCAGGGTGAGGCCGAGGACGACCAGCAGCAGCTTCTCGGGGTCCTCGCTGGAGACGAACCGGGAGATGAGCCGTCCGTACCGGACCGCCACGAACAGCACCGCACCCGCGACGCCGAGGGCGATGGCGAGCGTGAGGCTGCCCGCGGCGAGGCTCACACCGGCGAGCAGTGCGGTGATGATCGGCAGGTAGACGGCCATGGCCAGGTCCTCGAGGACCAGGATGCTGAGGATGACGGGGGTCTCGCGGTTGCCGACGCGGCCGAGGTCTCCCATGACCTTGGCGATGACGCCGGAGGAGGAGATCCAGGTGACGCCGGCCAGGACGACGGCGGCGACGGGGCCCCAGCCCATCAGGAGTGCGGCGACCGCACCCGGTACGGCGTTGAGGGCGAAGTCGACGAGCCCGGCCGGATACTGGGTCTTGAGGTTGGAGACCAGGTCGCTGGCGGTGTACTCCAGGCCCAGCATCAGCAGCAGCAGGATGACGCCGATCTCGGCGCCGATCGCCACGAACTCCTCACTGGCGCCCAGCGGCAGCAGCCCGCCGGTACCGAACGCCAGCCCGGCGAGCAGGTACAGCGGGATCGGGGAGAAGTGGAAGCGGCCGGCGAGCCGGCCCAGCAGGCCGAGGCCGAGGATGATCGCACCGAACTCGATCAGGAAGACAGCGGAGTGCACAGGCGCTCACTCCCGTCCGAGTATCGCGGCGGCCGCGTCGACGCCCTCGCGGGTGCCGATGACGATGAGGGTGTCGCCGCCGGCGAGGCGGAAGTCGGGCGCGGGCGAGGGCCGGGCCTCGGCGCGGCGCAGTACGGCCACCACGGAGACTCCGGTCTCGGTGCGCATCCGGGTCTCGCCCAGTACCCGTCCGTTCCAGTGGGAATGGGCCGACAGTTCGATCCGTTCGGCGACCAGCCCGAGGTCGGTGGTGTGCAGGACGTTGGGGCTGTGGTGCGCGGGCATCAGCGCATCGATCAGCGAGGCCGTCTCCGGGCCGGTCAGGTGCAGCGACTGGGCACAGGCGTCGGGGTCGTCGGAGCGGTAGACGTTCACCGTCCGGGTTCCGTCCCGGTGCGCGACCACCGACAGGTGCCGGTGCTCGCGGGTCGTGAGGTCGTACTGGACACCGATGCCGGGCAGCGGTGTGGTGCTCATCCGTGGAGCAGGCACAGCTCTGTCCCCCCTCTTGTTTCTGTTCGACTTGGTGGTGCGGCGCCGGGCCGGCGCGCGGCAGGAACCGGCCCCGGCGCGGGTCCATGGTGTCATCCCGTGCGAGCGGCGGGATATGGGTGTCAGCACGGATGGACAAGATCGGGACCGACCGGCAGGGTTGCCGTGGGAACGGGTCCGACGCAGGTCACGGCATGCGGCCCGGCGCACAGTGTGGATAGTGGGGGATGGGGGTGCGCCGCGCCGCCGGAGGACGAGGCCGGCCCGCGGAGGGCCCGCGGGACACGCAGGGAGGGCAGGACATGTCGCTGTACTGGCGGATCTTCCTCCTCAACGCCGCCGTCCTGGTGGCGGCGGTCCTCCTGCTCCTCGGCCCCGTCACGGTGTCCACCCCCGTGCTGCACGGCGAGGCCGTCGTCCTGGGCGCCGGGCTGGCGGCCATGCTGATCGCCAACGCCGCCCTGCTGCGCATCGGCCTCGCCCCGCTCGGCCGGCTGACCCGGGCCATGACCGCCGTCGACCTGCTGCGCCCGGGGAGCCGGGCGGCCCCGATGACGGGCGCGGGCGAGATGGCCGAGCTGACCACCGCGTTCAACGCGATGCTGGGCCGGCTGGAGGCGGAACGGGCGACCAGCAGTGCCCGCGCCCTGTCCGCGCAGGAGGCCGAGCGGCGGCGCATCGCCCAGGAACTCCACGACGAGGTCGGCCAGACCCTCACCGCGGTGCTGCTCCAGCTCAAGTACGCGTCCGACCGCGCCCCGGAGGGGCTGCGCGACGACCTGCACCAGGTCCAGGAGGCCACGCGCACCAGCCTGGACGAGATCCGCCGCATCGCCCGCCGCCTGCGTCCCGGCATCCTGGCGGAGCTCGGGCTGCACAGTGCCCTGCGGGCCCTCACGGCGGAGTTCACCACCGGGTCGCTGGCCGTGCGCCACGTCATCGCCCCCGGACTGCCCCCGCTGGACGAGGACGCCGAACTCGTGCTCTACCGCGTGGCGCAGGAGGCGCTGACCAACGCGGCCCGGCACGCGGAAGCGACCGAGGTCGAGGTGCACCTGACGCGAGGCCCCGCCGGCGCGGTGCGGCTGCTCGTACGGGACGACGGCAGGGGCGTTCGCCGGGCCGCCGAGGGAGCGGGCATCCAGGGGATGCGCGAACGCGCCCTCCTGATCGGCGCCGACCTCGCCATCGGTCCCGCTGCCGGCCCGCGCGGGGGCACCGACGTACGGCTGGACGTGCCCGCGGGCGCGGCGGGGAGGGAACGGCGATGACGACACCGGAACACGAGACCGGCGGGGACGGGTCCACCGGTCGGGACGGGGCCGCCGCAGCGGACCGGGCGACCGCGGCGGGGCAGTGGGCCGCACCGGGGTCCGGGGCGGCCGCGGGGCGGCCGCCGACCCGCGTCCTGCTCGCCGACGACCACGCCCTCGTACGGCGCGGTGTGAAGCTCATCCTGGACGCAGAGCCGGACCTGACCGTGGTCGCCGAGGCCGGTGACGGGGCCGAGGCGATCGCCCTGGCCCGGAGCCAGGACGTCGACCTGGCCGTCCTCGACGTCGCGATGCCCCGCCTGACGGGGCTCCAGGCCGCCCGGGAACTCTCCCGGCTCCGTCCCGGGCTGCGGATCCTCATCCTGACCATGTACGACAACGAGCAGTACTTCTTCGAGGCCCTCAGGGCCGGGGCCGCCGGCTACGTCCTCAAGTCCGTCGCCGACCGCGACCTGGTCGAGGCCTGCCGCGCCGCGATCCGGGACGAGCCGTTCATCTATCCCGGCGCCGAGACCACCCTCATCCGCAACTACCTCGACCGCGCCCGCCAGGGGGAGCCCCTGCCCGCCCGCGCGATCACCGAACGCGAGGAGGAGATCCTCAAGCTCGTCGCCGAGGGCCACTCCTCGAAGGAGATCGGCGACCTCCTCGTCATCAGCGCCAAGACCGTGGAGCGCCACCGCGCCAACCTGCTCCAGAAGCTGGGCATGCGCGACCGCCTGGAGCTGACCCGCTACGCGATCCGCGTCGGCCTCATCGAGCCGTAGCGGACCGCGGCCATCGTCCGGGGGTTCGTCCGCCCGGCGGGGGATGGGGCATGATCGGGGGATGTCTGATCGCATCATCGCCGCCTGTGACGGAGCGGCCAAGGGGAACCCCGGACCCGCCGCGTGGGCCTGGGTCATCGCGGACGCCGAGGGCCGGCCCGAGCGCTGGGAGGCCGGACCACTGGGCCGTGCCACCAACAACGTCGGGGAACTGACCGCCCTCCAGCGCCTCCTGGAAGCCGTGGCCCCGGGCACGTCCGTCGAGGTGCGCATGGACTCCCAGTACGCCATGAAGGCGGTCACGCAGTGGCTTCCCGCCTGGAAGCGCAACGGGTGGAAGACCTCCTCGGGCCAGCCGGTCGCCAACCGCGAACTCGTCGAGGCCATCGACCTGTTGCTCGGTGACCGCGACGCGACGTTCGTGTACGTGCCCGCCCACCGCGCGGACGGGGACCACCTGAACGCCATCGCCGACCAGGCCGCGAGCGACGCCGCCGTGTCCCAGCAGGCCGCCGGCACCGCCCTCGGCGACACCGACATGCCGCAACCCGCACCGGTCCGCAGCGCGCCCGCCCGGGTGAAGAAGGCTCCGTCGCGGGGGAAGCCTGCCGCGGGGGCACCCGCGGGCCGCGGCCAACAGCGCGCGATCAAGGCCAAGTTCCCGGGTACCTGCCCGTGCGGCAAGACGTACGCGGTGGGCGAGCCGATCACCAACAACGGCAAGCGCTGGGGGCACCCGGACTGCGCGGCGGCCACCGCGGCCGGCGCGGCCGGCCCGGACGCGTAGGCCGCGGTGCCCGCCGGCCGCCACGCAGCGCCGGCCCCGTCCTACCCCTGACGCCCCGCCGCGGCGCCGGACCGTCCTGCCGGGACACCCGGCAGGAAGGACACCTGGGGCGCGCCCGTGCGCGGGTGCACGGCGACCTCGGCCGCCACGCCGTACACGTCGGCCAGCAGCTCCGCGGTCAGCACCTCGCCGGGCGGCCCGGAGGCCGTGACCGCCCCCTCGCACAGGACGTAGAGCCGGTCGCAGTAGTAGGCGGCGAGGTTCAGGTCGTGCAGGGCGACGAGGGCCGTGGCGGGCAGTTGCCGCAGGAGCCCGAGCACCTCCAGCTGGTGCCGGATGTCGAGGTGGTTGGTCGGCTCGTCGAGCACCAGCAGGCCGGGCTGCTGGGCCAGCGCGCGGGCGATGAGCACGCGCTGGCGCTCGCCGCCGGAAAGGCGGTCGAAGGAGCGCTCCGCCAGCGCGGTCGCGTCCACCGCGTCGAGGGCCCGCGCGACGATCGCGGCGTCCTCGGCACTGTCGCCGTCGAGCAGCCGTTTGTGCGGGGTGCGGCCCATCGCGACCACCTCCCGCACGGTCAGGTCGAAATCGGCCCCCGCGTCCTGCACCACCGCCGCCACGGTGCGGGAGAGCTGCCGCACCGGCAGCGTCCAGGCGTCCGCGCCGTCCACGCGCACGCTGCCCGCATCGGGCCGCAGCACGCGGTAGACGGTGCGCAGCAGGCTGGACTTTCCGCTGCCGTTGGGCCCGACCAGGCCGACCACCTCTCCGGGCCGGGCGTTCAGCGAGACGTCGCGCACCAGACGGTGCGCCCCCGCGGTGAGCGTGACGCCGTCGACGGTCAGTTCTGCCGCGCTCATGCCGCTCCCCGGCTCGTGGTCCGGCGGGCGTCCCGGCGCATCATCCACAGGAAGAAGGGCCCGCCGCACAGCGCCGTCAGCACCCCCACCGGAATCTCCATGGGCGCGGCGACGGTCCGCGCCGCGATGTCGGCCCATACGAGGAACACCGCGCCGGCGAGCGCCGCCGCGGGCAGGACGCGCCGGTGGTCGCCGCCGACGAACAGACGCACGATGTGCGGCAGCATCAGCCCGACGAAGCCGATCGGCCCGGCCGCGGCCACCAGGACACCGGTCACCAGCGACAGCAGAACGAACATCCGGGCCCGGAACCGGGCCACGTCCAGTCCCATGCTCGTCGCGGCCTCCTCACCGGCCAGCAGCAGGTTCAGCGACCTGGCCTGGACGAGGAGGACGCCGATGCCCAGCAGCAGCGCCGCGCCCGGCAGCCACAGGGTGTCCCACTGGACGCCGCCCAGTCCCCCCAGGGTCCAGGCCAGGACGGCCCGCGCCTCGTTGCCGCGGCCGGAGGTCAGCAGCAGCATGTTCGTCACCGCGCTGAGGACCGCCGCCATGGCGACTCCCGACAACACCAGCCGTACCGAGGTGATGCGCCCCCCGGCGCGGGCCGTCGAGTACACCAGCAGCAGCGTCAGCAGCGCGCCGGCGAAGGCGGCGAGCGACAGCGACAGCGCGCCGAACAGGCTCACGCCGAAGACGATCACCGCGACGGCGCCCAGGGACGCCCCGGAGGACACGCCCAGCAGGTACGGCTCCGCCAGCGGGTTGCGGACCAGGGCCTGCATGGCCGTCCCGATGACCGCGAGCCCCGCGCCCGTCACCGCCCCGAGGAGGACCCGCGGAGCCCGTACGTCCAGCACGATCGTCTCCCGCGCCCGGGACCAGGTCGGCTCCGACCAGTCGGCGCCCAGCGCGTGCGTCACGATGCCCCATACGTCGCCGGGCGGTACGCGCACCGACCCGACGGCCATGCCCGCGGTGGCGGAGACGAGCAGCAGCGTGCCGAGGACGGCGAGGGTCACGGGGAACGGCCAGCGCCGCGCCCGGCCCCCGCCGCGGGCAGCCCGCCCGCCCGGGACGGCGGGTGATGCCGTCCCGGCGGTGGAGGGGGCCGTCACCGGAGTCGTTCGGGGTGCAGCCCGCGCGCCAGCTCCTCCACCGCGTACGGCGGCCTGACACCGACCAGGGTCGAGGTCAGCGGGACGACGACGAACCGCTTGTTCCTGATGGCCGGTACGTCGGCGAGCGCGGGCTGGGAGAGGAGGAACTCCTGCTTCTGCCGGACGCTTCCGGTGCCCGCGTAGTCGTAGATCGCGATCACCTCGGGCCTGCGCTCCACGACCTGTTCCCAGGAGACGTCACCGAAGACGTCGTCGAGGTCCGCGAAGACGTTCCGGCCGCCGGCGAGTTTGATGATCTCGGTGCCGAGGCCCTTGCCGCCGGCGGTGAACGCCGACTTGTCGCCGCTGTCGTAGACGAAGACCGGCACGGCGGGTGCGTCCTTGACCGCCTCGGTGGTCCTGGTGACGCGCCCCTGGAGGTCGGCGACGAGCTTGTCGGCCCGGTCCCCGACGCCGAAGACGCTTCCGATGGTCCGGATCTCGTCGTAGGTGTCCTGCATGGTCACCTGCTTCTTCCCGCAGTACTCGCGGTTGAGGTAGGTGTTGATGCCGGCGTCGCCGAACGCCTTGCGCGAACGGCCCTCCTTCTCGGCGAACGCGGAGCCGTAGCCGCCGTAGACGAAGTCGGGATCGGCGTCGAGGACGGCCTCGAAGGAGGGCTCCTTCTCCGCCAGTTGCGGTACGGCCTCGAACTCCTTCTGCAACTCGGGCAGGACGGCCGAGTCGGGGAAGGCGGTGCCGACCATCCGGTCCTTCAGCCCCAGGGAGAGCATCAGTTCGGCGGGGTGCTGGTGGATGGTGACGACGCGGGCGGGCGCCTTGTCGTACGTGGTCTGCGTGCCGCAGTTGTCGATCGTGACGGGGAACCCCTGCGCGGTGGAACCGGAGGCCCCCGAAGTGCCGGACGGTTTGGCGGTGTCGGGGGAGTCCTCGGCGGTGCCGCAGCCGGTCAGTACGGCGGTGGACAGGGCCAGGGCCGCAGCCGCGGCGCGCAGCTTACGGGCGCGCCGGGCGGGCGGGGGAGTGGAAGGGGGGCGGGGCATGACGTCGTACACGTAGAGCCTCCTGCGGAGTCCGCGCTCCTCGGATCGGGCCCGCGACAGGCCAGTGTCCTGACTCCCGGGTCGACGTCCCCCTGGCCTTCCCGCGACGGGCGCGGCGGCTCGCAGAAGGGGCGCACTCCCCGGTCACAGTGGCGGGACCGTGCCGGAATCGCACCGGCTTCCTGTCTCCCGTCGCGGTGATGACCAGCTGATATTACGTTCCGTCGGGTGGGGGGCAAAAAGGGGCGTGCCGCGGCGCACCGCGGGCCCCGGCCGGGCCGCGGGTGCGGGACGGGACCGAGGGGCGGCCGCGGTGACCCGTAACGCGGCCCGGTGGGCGGCCGGTTGACCCTTCGGCGTCCGGCGGGGCAGGGCTCCGCAGCCCGGGGGCGAGCGCTCCGGCGTCCGGGTCAGCGGGGACCGGCCGTGGCGCACGGCACGCACGAGGTGGCGGTCGGGCGGGCCTCCAGGCGTTCCGCGGGGATCGGCTCGCCGCACCTCTCGCAGCGTCCGTAGTCCCCTCGGGCGAGCCGTTCCAGCGCCAGGTCGACGGCGTCCAGGTGCTCGCGGGCCCGGGCCAGGAGGGCGGCGACGTGAGCCCGTTCGAAGGCGGTGCTCGACCCCTCGGGGTCGTGCTCGTCGTCGACCGCGACCAGGGCGTTCGCCGCGACGATCCCGTCGAAGTCGCGGACCAGGGCCGCGGCCCGGGCGAGGGTGTCGGCCCGGTCGGCGGCGAGCCGCGCGCGGGCGGTCGCGTGCCCGTCCTCGCGCGCGCCCTCGTCCTCGTCCCCGTGCTCGTGCCCGTATCGAGAGGGCACCTTGGGGGTCGATTCGTCCATGTGTGCGACAACGCCAGCGTCGGGAGGTGCATTCCTCCGGCGTGCACACGTCACGGGTGGCGCCGGGCCGGCCGTGCGCACGTTACCTCCCGATTTCCGGGTATGCGTAGAAGGGGCGGCAATGTCATGCGCCGCGCTGGTGGTCGCGCCCTTTCCGGCACCGCCGCGGTCGAACACCGGCTGATCCCCCCAGAACCCCGCGCGAACCCCCTCGCGGACGACGAAAGAGGACCCAGACCATGAATTCCCTTCAGACGGTGCGACCGCCGCCCGGGCCCTCGGAATCGGGCAGCGACTTCGCCCGGCTGTCCAAGAAGGTCCAGGCGGCCGGCCTCATGGCGCGACGCCCCGGCTACTACGCGCTCCGCGTCACCGCGGTGACCTTCCTCTACGCTGCCGGCTGGACGGCCCTGGTCCTGGTCGGCGACAGCTGGTGGACGCTCCTGGTGGCCGCCTTCCTCGCCGTCGTCTTCGGGCAGGTGGCGCTCTTGGCGCACGACCTCGCCCACCGGCAGGTCTTCCGCCTGCGCAGGGCCAGCGAGCTGTCCGGGCGCATCGCCGGAAACCTCGGCATCGGCATGGGCTACGGCTGGTGGCAGGACAAGCACACCCGCCACCACGCCAACCCCAACCACGAGGACCTCGACCCCGACCTCGATCCGGACGTACTGGTCTGGACCCAGGACCAGGCCCGCGCCGCCACGGGGCTGCCGCGCCTCCTGGGCCGCTCCCAGGCGTACCTGTTCTTCCCGCTGCTCACGCTGGAGGGCTTCAACCTGCACGTCTCCGGAGTGCGGTCACTGGCCGACCGCGCGCTCAAGAACCGGGTGTGGGAAGGCCTTCTGCTGCTCGCACACTTCTCCGCCTACCTGGGCGCGCTCTTCCTCGTGCTCCCGCCCGGCAAGGCGATCGCGTTCCTCTTCGTCAACCAGTGCCTGTTCGGGCTCTACCTCGGCTCCATCTTCGCGCCGAACCACAAGGGCATGCCCGTCCTGCGGGGTACGGACCGGCCCGACTTCCTGCGCCGTCAGGTGCTGACCTCCCGCGACGTGCGCGGGGGCCGTTTCACCGACATCGTCCTCGGCGGCCTGAACTACCAGATCGAGCACCACCTCTTCCCGAGCATGCCGAGCCCGCACCTGCGCAAGGCCCAGGCCATCGTCCGCAGCCACTGCCGGGAACTCGGAGTCAGCTATCTGGAGACCAGCCTGGTCGGCTCCTACCGGCAGACCCTCGCCAGCCTCCACGCGGCCGGGGCCCCGATCAGAAGGGCCCGTACGGCCTGAGGACCCGCGCGAGGCCCCGGGCCGGCGCGTGCGGCTACCCGCCGTCGGAGGCGGTGCCTTCACCGGCGGCGCGGTGACCGGGCCGCTCCCGGTCCCCGTCCTGCCCCGGGTGAAGGGCCAGCATGTCCAGGAGCGCGGCCAGACCGTCCTGCCCGGTGGCGTGGGCCGCGACCGCCTCGCGGGCCCGCTCGCGTCGGCCGGAGCCGTCGGGGAGGGCGTCCTCGCACCGGGACCGGCCCGTGACCGCCGGTACGGCGGTACCGCCGGCTTCGGCGTACGACCGGTGCTCACCGGCGGTCTCGCACACCGCTACGGCGCCCGCCGAGCGGGCGCGGGTCCCGCCTCGGGCGACGGCGGCCCTGGTCCACGCCCACAGGCGGGGGGCGAGCTCCGACGGGCGGGGCAGGTGGACGTTCGTCATCGCGCCCCCTCCTACTTGCCCAGCTGTTCCGGGTCGAGGTCCCTGAGCGGGGGCCGGCGCCCCTTGAGGATCTCCTTGCCGTCCTGGTCGAGGAGGTCGTTCTCGTCGCTCGCGGTGAACTCGTCGCGGTGCCGACCTGCGGTGCCGGGGCCGGTACCGGTGCCGGCGGCGTCGTGGTGGGTGTCGGTGGTGTCGGCGGGCCCGCGCTGAGCGGGGCGGCGGTCGTCTGCCATCGTGCTCCTCCTCGTACGCACCCGGTCCCGACCGGTGGCGGTCAGGGACCCGGATGCCGTGCTGCCGTGGGTCCCGTGGAGTGTGCCCACGCGAGGGAGAGCAAAGCACGTCCGAGGCCGGGTCCCGCAATTCACCAGGTCGCGGCCGGGGCGGTGTGCCGGTGCCCCTCCAGGTAGGAGAAAGGTAAATCCGTACGCGTGGTCGGGGAATGCCCGGGCAGGCGGACTTCCGGCCCGCCAGGCCCGGCCCCGCCCCGTGGGCGGCATGGGCTTTCGGTATCGCAGTCGGACCGGTGCGAATGGGCTGCCGGGAACGGGGCAGGCGGAGCCCGGGCGGAATGCGAAAACCGCCGCGCACGGCATGGAATACGGAAAAGGGAACGACGGCAGGGGCACGTCCCCGCCGTCTCCCGATGTACCGGAGGAGTTGTTTTCGCGTGACTGAGCATGTGTGGAGCTACACGTCGACCGCCGGCCACCTGGCCGGTACGGACCTGACCGGCTACAAGGTCGAGGCGACCGATGGCAGCATCGGCAAGGTCGACAAGCACTCCGACGAGGTCGGTGACGCCTATCTGGTCGTGGACACCGGTGTCTGGATCTTCGGCAAGGAGGTCCTCCTGCCGGCGAGCACCGTCGTACGGATCGACGCGGAGGACAAGAAGGTCCACGTCGACCGCACCAAGGAGCAGATCAAGGACGCTCCGGAGTTCCACCGCGACCAGCACCTCGGCAACGCCGGCTACCACGAGGAGCTGGGCACCTACTACGGCACCGGCGCCCCCTTCGGCGGCCGCCCCGCCTGATCGCGTCCCCACGACGCCGGTCCCGGCACCCCTTCGGGTGCCGGGACCGGCGTCGTGCTGCGTGCGGTTTCCACCCGCGCGGGCCGGCGGCCGGCGCGCGGGCTCAGCGTTCCTCGAACTCCAGGGCCCCGGCCAGTTCCGCTTCCAGTTCCCCCACGTCCCCGGCGCTCCGGGCGATGACCGCGTACCGCCACGAGCGGCCGTCCGGCGGCGCGTCCGCGTAGAGGACCACGCCCTCGCCGCGCGCCGGGTCGAAGGCGAGGTGGTGCTCCCTCAGCCGGCCGAGGGCGCCGTCGAAGTCGAACGGGCGCCCGGTCCACCCCTTCGCCACCGACCAGGCCGCGGGGGCGCCGCCCGACGCGGCCGTCAGCCGGGTGACCATGGCGTGCGGTGTGGTGGTGGCCGTACGGCGGATGTTGCTCTCGCTCGCGTACGCCCGGCCCTCCGCGTCGACCAGGGCGTCGAGCCCGAACGGTCCGGCGAAGCCGTGGCCGTCCAGATGGCCGCCCAGCGCCCTCCCCCACGCCTCCAGCTCGCCGGCCACGTGGGCGCAGGACGCCGGCAGCGGGGAGGTGTACCCCGTGAAGGACCCGTGCGCCGTGCGCATCGCACCGCTGAACAGGACGCGCGTTCCGGCGGCGGTGGTGTCCAGCTGGACGCTGACCGACTCGGCCACGTCGAGGCGTTCCTCCACGACCCACGTGCCCCGGGGCCCGCCGACGGTGTCCAGCTCCAGGGACGCCCCGCCGTCCAGGTCGCCGCGGGAGAGGAAGCGCATGCCGTGGCCTCCCGCCGAGCGGTCGGGTTTGACCACGACTCCCCCGTGACCGCGCAGCAGTTCGCGCGCCACGCCCTCCACCTCGGGTCGCGGGCACGCCCGTCCGAGGGGCAGCCGCATGCCCAGCTGTCCGGCCGTCTCGCGGAAGCCGGCCTTGGTGTTCAGCAGCATCGTCGTCGCGAGCGCCGCTCCGGCGGCCTCGACGGTCGGGTACGGGTGCACGGTGATGCCGAGGTCCCGGGCGAACGCGATCGCCGAGGCGTCCAGCGCGGTCGGCAGCAGCGCCGCGCCCCGGTCACCGGCGAGGGCCCGGACGTACGCGGCGAGCCCGGCCTCGCGCACCGCCCGCGCCAGGGGGACGGCGCCGGCCGGGGGCACCTCGACGACGGTCACCGTGTCCGGGGGCACCTCGGTCAGGTCGTACACGTACCGGAGAAACTCCCGGCTCAGCGGCACCGGCGTGACCAGCACGTCCCCGGGCCGGAGCAGCCACGCCTTGCGCGGCGCCTGCTGGGCCCACTGCTCCAGCACTCCGCCCTCGTCGAGGTCGACCGCCAGGTCGGAGAGGAAGTTGGCGAACACCACGAACGGACCCGTCTCACTCACCGCTGCTCCCCTCGTCGCCGGCCACCGCCCCGCGGCCGCACGCGACCCGGAGCTGGATCCCACCACGCCGCGCCTGCCCCGCCCCGCCGTCCGGAACCCACCATGCCGCGACATCCCTGGGCGCCGGTGAGGAACACGCGCATTGCGGCGGCCGGATTCCGCGTCTCCTCACCCGAGGCCCCGGCGAGGAATTCATTTCGGGGCGGTCGGCTCCCGATATCCGGGGGGGGTGGCCGAGCGAACGATCTCCTCGGCGTGCCGGTGCGCGCGCCCCGGCGAAGCCCCCCGAACGCACGAGAGCCCTGTCTCACCGAAGTGAGACAAGGCTCTGTTCTGCGACTACGAGGCGAACCTCTAGTCGGGACGACAGGATTTGAACCTGCGACCCCTTGACCCCCAGTCAAGTGCGCTACCAAGCTGCGCCACGTCCCGTTGTGCTTCCGACCTGGGGTTTCCCCCGTCCCGGCGGCACATGCAGAACATTACCCCACGCCGAGGGGTGTGCATGCACGGGTAATCGGCGGCGGCGAGGATGTACGGGTGAACACAAGGGATCGGGACGACGAGGGCCGGGCGCGCAGCGCGCGGCCCAGGGACGGGCTGGGGCGGCCGCTGGCCTACGGGGCCGACGGCGTCGGACGGCAGCCGGAGGGCGTGGTGCGCTCGCCGGCGCAGACGGTCCGGGAGGCGCAGCGGCTGCTGGACGGCGGGATGCCGTTCCACGCGCACGAGGTGTTCGAGGACGCCTGGAAGTCCGGGCCCGAGGAGGCCGCCCCGCTCTGGCGGGGGCTCGCCCAGCTCGCCGTCGGGCTGACGCACGCCGCGCGCGGGAACGCGGTCGGCGGGGCGCGGCTGCTGCGGCGCGGGGCCGCGGGCATCGAGGGGCTGGACGGGGCGGCGTACGGGATCGACGTACCGGGTCTGGTCCGGTGGGCCGGGGAGCTGGCCCACCGGGTGGACGGCGGTGCGGACGTGGACGCCGCCGCCGAGGCGCCGGGGCTACGCGGCGGGCTGGAGTAGGTCCCAGCGGTTGCCGTACAGGTCCTGGAAGACGGCGACGGAGCCGTACGCCTCGTGGCGCGGCTCCTCCAGGAAGCGGACGCCCTCGGCCGTCATCCTGGCGTGGTCGCGCGCGAAGTCGTCGGTGTGGAGGAAGAAGCCGACGCGGCCGCCGGTCTGGTCGCCGACCCGGGCGCGCTGGGCGTCGTCCTTGGCGCGGGCGAGCAGCAGCGCGCTCTCCCGGGCGCCGGGCGGGCGGACCACGACCCAGCGGGAGCCGTCCGGGCGCGCGGTGTCCTCGGCGAGGTCGAAGCCGAGGGCCCGGGTGTAGAAGTCGATGGCCTCGTCGTAGTCGTGGACGACGAGCGCGGTGAGGGCGATGTGGGAGGGCATGGGCCTATTGTGCGCCGAGCAGGACGACCTCCAGGGTGCGGGGGCCGTGGACGCCCTCCACCCGGTCGAGCTCGATGTCGCTGGTGGCGGAGGGGCCGGAGATCCAGGTCAGCGGGCGGGCCGGGTCCAGCAGGGCCAGGGCCTGCGGTACGGAGTCCACCACCTGTCCGGGGACGCGGACCACGCAGACGTGATGGTCGGGGATCAGGGTGATCCGGCGCCTGCCCTGGTCGGGTCCGCCGTCGAGGACGAGGGTGCCGGTCTCGGCGACGGCCAGGGCGCAGCCGGTCACCACGCTGTCCACGGCGTCCAGTTGCCGCGCGGTGTGCTCCGCGCGGTCCTGGACCTGCTCCGCGTCCGCCGCCGCGAGCCAGTGGGCGGGCAGGCCGGGCGGGAGGAGCACCGTCCGTGCGCCGCGCCGCGCGAGGAGGCGTGCCAGCAGTGCCGCGAGGCCGTCCTCGCCGGTGCGGTGGACCGTCGCCCGGTACTCGGCGAGGTGCGCGGCGAGGAGGTCGACGGTCTCGGCGGGGGTCCGCGCGCCGTGCACCGCGAGGTAGTCCCGCCGCGTCGCCGGGCCGGCGCCCGGGGCGGGTCCGGGACCCCCGTCCCGCTCCCCCACCGCCCGGCGGATACGGCCGAGGACGACGTCCTTCGAGGTCACTGCGGGGTCCCCCGTTCGCGGGTCCACCAGTCGCGGAAGGATTCCGCGGGGAGCTCCGGCAGCTCCCGGGTGTCGGTCCAGGCCCGCCCGGGCCCCGGCAGGCGGCGCGGGCGCAGCCGGCGGGCTCGGGCCAGCAGGCGTTCGCCCGCGCGCAGCGCGCCCGGGTGGTCCAGGAGCAGCCGGGCGGCGCGCATCGCGGCCCGTTCGGCGGTGCGGCCGTCCGCGGGACGCAGGCGTACGCGGATGCCGTCGCGGGTGACCGGGCCGCCCTGGGCGACCCGTTCGCGGAGGTGGACGAGGACCTCGGGGATGTCGATGGCGACCGGGCAGACCTCGTAGCAGGCCCCGCACAGGGTGGAGGCGTACGGCAGGGAGGCGTCGATCGCGCTGCCGGTGCCGCGCAGTTGGGGGCTGAGGATGGCGCCGATGGGGCCCGGGTAGACGGAACCGTAGGCGTGGCCGCCGGCGCGTTCGTAGACGGGGCAGACGTTCAGGCAGGCGGAGCAGCGGATGCAGCGCAGGGCCTGGCGGCCGACCTCGTCGGCGAGGGTGTCGGTGCGGCCGTTGTCGAGGAGGACGAGGTGGAAGGCGGTGGGACCGTCGCCGTCGGTGGTCCCGGTCCACATGGTCGTGTACGGGTTCATCCGTTCCGCCGTCGAGGAGCGCGGCAGGGTCTGGAGGAAGATCTCCAGGTCGCGGAAGGTGGGGACGACCTTCTCGATGCCGACGACCGAGATCAGGGTCTCGGGCAGGGTCAGGCACATGCGGCCGTTGCCCTCGGATTCGAGGACGACCAGGGTGCCGGTCTCGGCGACCATGAAGTTGGCGCCGGACACGGCGACCTTGGCGCGCAGGAACTTCTCCCGCAGGTGCAGCCGCGCGGCCTCGGCGAGTTCGCGCGGGTCGTCGCCGAGCCCCTCGGGGGCGGGTCGGCCCCACCGGCCCATCTCGGTGCGGAAGACCTCGCGGATCTCGGCGCGGTTGCGGTGGATGGCGGGGACCAGGAGGTGCGAGGGCCGGTCGTGGCCCAGCTGGACGATGAGCTCGGCCAGGTCGGTCTCGTACGCGGCGATCCCCGCGGCCTCCAGGGCCTCGTTGAGGCCGATCTCCTGGGTGGCCATGGACTTGACCTTGACGAGTTCCCGTTCCCCGGTGGCGAGCACCAGGTCCGTCACGATGCGGTTGGCCTCCTCGGCGTCGGCCGCCCAGTGGACGGTGCCGCCGGCGGCGGTGACCGCCTCCTCCAGCTGGAGGAGGTAGTGGTCGAGGTGGCGCAGGGTGTGGTCCTTGACGGCCTTCCCGGCGTCGCGCAGCCGGTCCCAGTCGGCCAGTTCGGCGACGGCGCGGGCCCGTTTGTCGCGGATGGTGTGGGTGGCGCGGCGGAGGTTGGCGCGCAGCACCCCGTCCCGTACGGCGTCCCGCGCGGCGGTGGGGAAGGCGGGGAAGGCGGGCATGCCCAGGTGCGTGGCGGTCATCGCAGGGGCTCCTCCTCGGTCGCGGCGAGGATCTCGGCCAGGTGCACGGCCCGTACCGGGGAGCCGGCCCGGCGCAGCAGGCCCTCCAGGTGGGCGAGGCAGGAGTTGTCGGCGCCGCAGAGCACGCCGGCGCCGGTGGCGGCCGCGCCGGCGATCTTGTCGGCGCCCATGGCCGCCGACACGTCCGGGTTCTTGACGGCGAAGGTGCCGCCGAAGCCGCAGCACTCCTCCGCTCCGGGAAGGTCCACGAGGTCCAGGCCCCTGACCGCGGCGAGCAGCCGCCGCGGCCGGTCCCCCAGGCCGAGGGACCGCAGGCCGTGGCAGGAGGGGTGGTAGGTGACGGTGTGCGGGAAGTGGGCGCCGACGTCGCTCACCCCGAGCACGTCGACCAGGAACTCGGTCAGCTCGTACACGCGCGGCGCGAGGTCCGCGGCCAGAGCCGCCAGGGCGGTCCCGCGGCCTTCGGCGGCGGCCCTGCGGCCGATGCGCGGGTAGTGCTCGCGGATCATCGCGGCGCAGGAAGCGGAGGGGGTGACGACGTACTCGTACCCGGCGAAGGCCTCCGCGGTGCGCCGGACCAGCGGTTCCGTCTCGTACCGGTAGCCGGTGTTGTACTGCGGCTGCCCGCAGCAGCTCTGGGCCGCCGGGAAGTCCACGGCGACGCCGAGCCGCTCCAGGAGGCGGACGACGGCGATGCCGGTGCGGGGGTACAGCGCGTCGTTGACGCAGGTGACGAACAGGGCGACACGCATGACGGGCAGAATAGCGGGGTGAAGAAGTTCTCAGTGATCGGCATAGGCGCGGGCGACCCGGACCACCTGACCCTCCAGGCGGTCAAGGCGATCGGGGCGGCGGACGCGTTCCTCATCCTGGAGAAGGGCGAGGAGAAGGCGGACCTGACCGGGTTGCGGCGGGCGATGCTCGACGAGCACGCCCGCCCGGGGCACCGGCTGGTGGAGGGCCGCGACCCGGACCGGGACCGCACCCCGGCGGACTACGCCCCGACGGTGGACGGCTGGCGCAGCGCGCGGGCCGCGCTGTTCGAGCGGTTCATCGCGGAGGACCTGGCCGAGGGCGAGACCGGGGCGTTCCTGGTGTGGGGCGATCCCTCGCTGTACGACTCCACCCTCGCGATCCTCGACGAGGTGCTGGAGAAGGGCCGGGTGGCGTTCGAGCACGAGGTGGTGCCGGGCATCAGCAGTGTGTCCTCACTGCTGGCCCGGCACCGCACGAACCTGAACCGGGTGGGCCGCCCGGTCCAGATCACCACCGGCCGGCGGCTGGCCGAGGGCTGGCCGGAGGGGGTGGACGACGTGGTGGTGATGCTGGACGCCCGGCACGCCTTCACCGCCCACCTGGACCAGGACCTGTTCATCTACTGGGGGGCCTACGTCGGCACCCCGGACGAGATCCTGGTGTCGGGGAAGCTCGGCGAGGTCGCGGGCCGGATCGAGGAGCTGCGCACCGAGGCCCGCGCCCGCAAGGGCTGGATCATGGACACCTACCTGCTCAGGCGCGGCTGAGGCGGACCGGACCCCGCGCCTCAGGCGCGGCCGAGGAGCGCGGGGAGCCGGGCGGCGAGGCGCTCGTACTCCTCGGGCCGGTTGTAGACCTGCCCGCAGACGCGGATGCCGCCGCCGCCCGGCCAGGGCCAGACCAGGACCCGGACGCGCAGCCGTGCCGCGATCTCCTCGCGCAGCGCCACGGCGTCCTCGGGGGTCTCGGCGGTGCCGGGCGGCAGGCGCAGGGCCCGCATGGCGAGGCCCTCGGTGTGCGGGAGCGGGGTGAGTCCGGGGATCTCGGCGAGCAGGGCCGCGCCGTGGGCGGCCAGCGCGCCGTTGTGGGCCCGTACCCGGGTCGCGTCGAGGCGCTGGAGGAGGTCCAGGCCCTCGGGCGCGGCGAGCCAGCCGGTGTAGTCGGCGGTGGCGCGGTACTCGACCGAGCGGGGGAACCCGTGCCGGTCCTCCCAGGAGGGGACGGGCGCGCGGACCCGGTGGCGGTGCTCCGGGGCGACGGCGAGGACCGCGCTGCCGGACGGGGCGTACCCCCACTTGTGGAGGTTGCCGAACCAGAAGTCGGCGCGGCCCGCGAGGGGGTCGGCGAGCATGCCGGGGGCGTGGGCGCCGTCGACGACGGTGGTGACGCCGCGTTCCCGGAGGTCGGCGAGGAGCCGGGGGGAGGCGATGAGGCGGGCGGTGGGCGAGCTGACGTGGTCGAGCACCGCCGCCTTGGTGCGGGGCGTCAGCGCGGCGAGCACGGCTTCGCGGACGGCGTCCTCGTCGGGCAGGAAGGGGTCCAGGGAGACGGTGGTGACGGTGGCGCGGCGGGCGGCGGCCGCGACGACGGTGCCGTAGCCGTGGTCGGTGACCAGGATCTCGTCGCCGTCGGCGAAGGGGATCGCGTCGAGGGCGAGGTTGGCGCCCTCGGTGGCGTTGGAGATGAAGGCGAGCCCGTCGGGGTCGGCGCCGAGGTGTGCGGCGATCCGGGCGCGGGCTGCGGCCAGCCGGTCGCAGACGCCGAGGAAGAAGGCGTCGGGGTCGGCGTGGGCCAGGTCCCGCAGCGCGGCCTGGGCCTCCTGAACGGGTACGGGGACCGCGCCGAAGGAGCCGTGATTCAGGTGCGCGACGGAGGGGTCGAGGCGGAACAGCCCCTCGGTGCCGGGGAAGACCCGCGCCGGTACGGCCGTACGGCCGCCGGACGGCTCCGGGGCGGGCCCGTCGGCGGGTCCCGCGGGCAGCCCGCCGGGCGGCCGGCCTCCGGGCTGCGGCGCGGTGGCGGTCGGGGGCCCGGCCGGGCCCCCCTCGGGACGGTCGCGGTCGGGCACGGGGCCTCCCGGGGTCGGGGCGGAGCTGTCGTGGTGATCCTCTCCCGCCCCGGCCGCCGGCGGTAGCCCGCCCGAGGGTCCCGCGACCGCGGCTGAAGGTCCTACGGCTCCCGGCCGCTGGTCGCCGCGTAGTACTGGAGGTCCTGCACCTCCACGGTGCGGTCCGCAGGGTAGGGCAGCTCCACCCCGGTCGCGACCTTCCCGCCCCGGACCACCTCGGCGGAGCTCGTGCCCGCCTTCAGCGGCAGCAGCTCGGAGTGGATCCCGGCCAGGGCCTCGTGGGAGTCCTTCGCGGACCCGACGGCCGTGCGGACGACGGCGGGTCCGGCGAGGAAGCTGAGCACCTCCACCGTGTCGCGGGGTGCGGCGCTGCCCCGGCGCAGGGACATCAGCAGCGACTGGTCGCCGGTCGGGTCGGCCTGGGCGAACTGGGTGCGCGCGGTGAGGTAGAGCGTGTCCCGGACGATCTCGGGCCAGCTGCCCGTCTTGAACCGGGTCAGGTAGTACGAGGTCAGGTCCAGGTAGGCGTGGCCGTTGTGCAGGGAGGGGGCGAACTGGCTGCCCTCGGAGTAGTCGTTCCAGGTGGTGAGCTGGACCCAGTCGGCGCCGTCGTCGATGGCGTGCTTCCAGGTGGCGCGCAGGGTGGCGGTGTTGCCGGCCTCGTCGTAGATGCCCTGGTTGGGGCGGGCGTCCTGGACGGAGACGGGCTGCATCCAGATCTTGCCCATGTCGTGCGCCCGCTTGACGTCGCGGGTGTTGCTCTCCTGGCCGACGTAACTGCGGCTGCCCCACTCCGAGAAGCCGTAGCTGATGGGGGCGAAGTCGCCGTTGTGGGCGCCGAAGTCGAGGAAGAGCGGGACGAAGGCGGTGCGCGTGCCGTGCTTCGACTTGAGGATCCCCAGCACCTCGGTCCACCAGGACGCGCTCTTCGCCTCGGCCTTGAAGGGCGAGACGACGAGCCGGCCGTCGGGGAGCCGGTGGGCGGCGGGTGCCGCGCCGAGTGTGGCGATCGCGTCGGCGAGCACGCCGGGATCGTCGGTCTTCAGCGAGGTCATGTCCGGCATCAGCATGACCTTGAAGGCCGGATCGACCGAACGGGCGGCCGCCATCAGCTGGGTGGAGCGCTCCCAGTTCTTGCCGCTCAGGGAGAGCATGTCGAGGGTGAACCCGTCGATGCCGGCCGCGCGGGCCGTGCGCACCTCCTGCTGGAGGTTGGCGTACTCCCAGTCGCCGCCCTTCGGCTGGACGGGCAGCGGCCGGTCGCGCAGCAGGCCGCCGTACCGCTCGTGCTTGCCGCTCTCGCCGTCCGGGTTCAGGTAGTTGCGGGTGTAGTAGTCGGCGTCCGCGCTCGCGTTGTCGAGGGAGAGCGGGTACGGGGTGAAGTAGTGGGCGAACACCAGCTTCTTGCCCGCGGCGCCCGAGCGGAGGGCCGCGGGCTGGGGCAGGTCGAAGGGCAGGGCCCCTGCGGGACGAACGCCCCCCGTGCCGGTGCTCGCTCCTCCGGGGGTGTCCGTGCCGCCGGGGCTCGTGTCCGGGGCGGGGCTCCGGTCGGGTCCCGGGGCGGTGGGCGCGGGCGTGCCGGAGCCGGCGCCGGGTCCGGTCGACCAGGGCACGCCGATGACGGGGGCGGAACTGCCGCGGACGTCGGCCACCGAGGAGGGGTCCCAGGCTATTCCGGTGGCGGCGCAGACACCGACCAGGAGGAAGCCGGAGACGAGGGCGACCAGCGGGCCGCGTCTCCTGAGCGCGGGTCTGCGGCGGTGCGAGACGGGTTGCGCCGCCCGCTCCGCCCGCCGGCCCGTCCGTCGCCCTGCTCGCCGGTCCGCTCGCCGGTCCGCTGTCATCGTGGTCCCTCCCCGGGAATATGCCCCGAGTGGGGGCTGCACAGCAGTAGAGCCCAATACCGGCGCCCGGACAACCGTTCCCCGGCGCCGGGGCGGGGACACGTACGTCACAGGGCGCACGGGAACTACGCCGACCGCTTTGCCGGGGCTCATCCGGCCGGCGCCGCAACGGCCTTGGCGCGCCACGCGCGGGAGCCCCTCTGCGGCATCGCGCCTACGCAGGCGCAACTCCTTCCGCTTCGCACTGCGCACCCACCGCCCGCGCGGCGGGCGGCCACGCCCTGCCCAGGGGGCCTCCCCGGCCGCGGGGCCGGCGGGCCCGGACCCGGCGCCGTCCGCCGTCTACGCGCCCTCCACCATCCGGCGGACGCGGCTCGCGTCCGCGACGGACCGCTCCGGTGGCGCCGTTCGCACCTTCAACCACCGTGCAGTGCAAGGGCGTTGCTCCGCGCCGCCCCGTCGGCGGCCTCTCTGCGGGACCCTTCTGCGGAATGCGACATTCCCCTGGCCTTCCGGCTCAGCTGGCGCATAATCGTCGACACGCGGCTCGAACCAGCACGCTCGCCGCGCTTGGTCACGCATGCAATGGGGGGCATCGTGCCGATGGGGGAATCCGGTTCCACGGGGACGTCGGCGGCCACGTCCGCCGAGCTGTCCCGGCTGCTCACCGCCGTCCGGACGGGGCGGGTCGTGACCGTGACCGGGGGGTTCCGCGAGCCGCGGAGCCTGCTGGTGCGGGAGATCGCGCGGCGGATCGCGTCCAACTTCTACGACGGGGTGTCCGTCGTCGCCTTCGAGCCGTCGGCCGGGGTCCACGGCACCCGGGAGCTCACCGCGGCGCTCGGCCGCGTACCCGGAACGCCGCTGCCGCCGTGCGGGACGGCGAACACCGCGTCCTGGCTGGCCGAGCGCGACATGCTGCTCGTCCTGGACGGCGCCGACCTGCTCGGCCCGCAGGCGCGCGCCTGGCTGCGGGACCTCCTGTCCGTGGCCCCCGGGCTGCGGATCCTCGCCGCGGGACGGTCCCCGCTCGGCATCGGGCAGGAGCGGGTGCACCGGCTCTGACGGCCGGAGCGCGTTACGTACGCGGCACACAGCCGCCGTGACGCGGCCACAGTGCTGCCACAGCCCACCCTTAGGGTCTGACCTGCGGGTTTCGGCGACGTACGACGGCCGGAGCCCTGGTACGTACGTCACCCGCCCCCGCACGTACAGGAGACCCTTCGTGAGCGAGCACGAGCACCTCGACGCGCCCGGAACGACCGGCGCGGCCGGCGCACCCCGCGCGTCCCGGCCCGCAGACGCGGGCGGCGGCGTCGGCCGGCGCGGCTTCCTCGCCGGCGCGGCCGCGGTGGCCGCCTCCGCGGCGTCCGTCACGGCCTTCGCCCGCCCGGCGGCCGCAGCGGCCGCGGCCCGGCCCAACATCCTGCTGATCGTCACCGACGACCAGCCCAAGCACACCGACTGGGCCATCTCCAAGACCATCGGCTGGCTCGGCGGCCGCGGCGTCACCTTCACCCACGGCCACGCCGCGACCCCCCTGTGCTCGCCGTCCCGCTCCTCGGTGTTCTCGGGCCGCCACGCCCACCACCACGGCGTGCGCAACAACGCCGCCTCGCACAGCCTGGACCAGTCGACGACCGTGCAGCGCCACCTGAGGCAGGCCGGCTACCGGACCGGGCTCTTCGGCAAGTACCTCAACTCCTGGGCGCTGGCGGACAATCCGCCGCACTTCGAGGAGTGGGCCCTGCTGCAGCCGGGATACACCAACGCCCGCTGGAACATCGACGGAACGGTCCAGGAGCTTCCCGGCTACACCACCAACGTCATCAAGAACAAGACGCTGGCCTTCCTCGACAAGTCGGCCACCGACGCCCGCCCCTGGTTCGCGTACGTCACCCCGTACGCCTCCCACGCCCCGAACACCCCGGCCCCCAAGTACGCCGACGCCGCCGTACCCGCCTGGAACGGCCGCCCCTCGGTCCCCGAGGACGACCGCTCCGACAAGCCCGCCTACATCCGCGAGGCGACGGCGACCCTCGCCGACGCGAAGGAGCTGCGCCGACGCCAGCTCCGCTCCCTGCTCTCGGTCGACGACGCGGTGCAGGCCATCCACGACAAGCTGGCGGCGCTGGGCCAGCTGGAGAACACCCTCGTCATCTACGTGGCGGACAACGGCTACACCTGGGCCGACCACGGCTGGCTGAAGAAGTCCGTCCCCTACTCCCCCGCGCACGAGGTGCCGTTCTACCTGTCCTGGCCGGCCGGCGGTCTCGGCTCCGGCACCACCGACAGCCGGATCGTCGCCACCATCGACATCGCGCCGACCATCCTGGACGCGGCCGGGATCACCCCCGGCACCCCGCAGGACGGGCAGTCCCTGCTGACCACCGCCTCCCGCGACCACCTGCTCGTGCAGTGGTGGAAGCAGGGCGCCGGCGGCGACGGGCCGAAGACCTGGGCCTCGTACGTGGCGAAGGACAAGCAGTACACCGAGTACTACGACCTGCACACCGACGCGTCGGGGGCCGTCTCGGGCACCGGGCAGGTGGCCTTCCGTGAGTACTACGACCTGGTGAACGACCCCCACCAGCTGCGGAACCTGCTCCACCAGGCCACCCCGCAGCAGGAGCGGGACCTCGGCGTTCCGGCGCTGGCCGCGCGGCTGGCCGCCGACCGCGCGGCCTGACCGGGAGTGCGGACCGGGCGTGCGGACCGGGCGTGCGGGCCGTGCGCACGGCCCACACGCCCGGCGCCGCCGTCCGCCCGCCTCCCCTGCCGACCCGTTCCGCCGCTCTGGAGAGACCCATGCCGCCCAAGCCCTGCTGCACCCCCGGCCGCGAGCAGTCCGCCGCCGCACCGCTCACGCTGGTACGGGCACCGGCGGGGCCGCCGGCGGACCGCGCGGCCGGGCGGGCCGTGCGCGACCTCGTCGCCCTGGAGGGCGGCCGCTTCCTCCAGGGCACCGAGGACCCCGACGGGTTCCCGGAGGACGGCGAGGGGCCGGTGCGGGAGACGGTGGTCGGGGCGTTCCGCATCGCCCCGACCACCGTCACCAACGCGCGGTTCGCGTCCTTCGTGAAGGCCACCGGGCACGTCACGGAGGCGGAGTCGTTCGGATTCAGCTTCGTCTTCGCGGGCTTCCTCCGCGGCGAACCGGCGGCGCTCTCCCCGGCGGTGGCGGGCACCCCGTGGTGGCGGGCGGTCTCGGGCGCGGACTGGCGCCGGCCGGAGGGCCCCGGCTCCTCGTTCGCCGCCCGCCAGGACCACCCCGTCGTGCACGTCTCGTGGAACGACGCCCTGGCCTACTGCGCCTGGTCCGGCACCCGGCTGCCCACGGAGGCCGAATGGGAGTACGCGGCGCGCGGCGGCCTGGAGGGCAAGCGCTACCCCTGGGGCGACGAACTGCGCCCGGACGGTCGGTACATGTGCAACATCTGGAACGGTGACTTCCCGGGCCACAACACCCGCGCGGACGGGTACGCCGGCACGGCCCCCGCCAAGTCCTTCCGGCCCAACGGCTACGGGCTCTACAACACGGTCGGCAACGTGTGGGAGTGGTCCGCCGACCCGTTCCGCCCCGGCGGACCCGAACGGTCCATGCGCGGCGGCTCCCACATGTGCCACGACTCGTACTGCAACCGCTACCGGGTCGCGGCCCGCACCCGCAACACCCCGGACAGCTCGGCAGGGAACATCGGCTTCCGGGTCGCGGCCGACCTCTGACCCGGCGCCCGGCCCGCCCCCGTCCGGCCGGCTCAGCCCAGCTGCCGGCTGAGCTCGCGCCACACCTCGGGCGGGCAGGGCCCCTGGGGGCGGGAGGTGAGGAACAGCCCGTACTCCACCCGGCGCGGCTCCCGGCCGCTCTCCACCCAGTGGTCCCGGCCGGACGTGGTGTCCCAGCCGTCGTTCGGCAGCCAGATGTGGTCGGACCGGCCGTCCTTGTCCTTGCTGGTGATCTGGGCGACCTCCGCGTGACCGGCATGGGCCGCCAGCACCACGCAGTAGTGGCGCAGCTGCCGTTCGGGGTCCTCGCGCAGCGGCACCATGGCGAGCCAGATCTCCCCCGCGGCAGGTCTGCGGTCACCGTCCCGGGCGGGGCGCCCGAGCCGGAAGCGGCCCCAGGGGCGGCCGCCCAGCCAGCGGGAGCCGCCCCACCGGCGGATCACGCCCACGAACGCGAGCGCCACCAGCCCGGCGGCGGTGCTCTCGGCGACCGCCCGTACGTTCCAGGCCGGAACGTCCCCGACCCTGCCTTCCACCCACCACAGCACGGGGGCGACGACGGCGAGCAGGGCGGCCGCCCGCGCCGGGGCCGGCCACCACACGGACCGTCGGCTCCGGCTCCGGCTCCGGCCCCCGCTGCGGCCCGGCACGCGGCCCGCGTACAGCGCGAGGGCGAGAGCCGTGACGACCGGGAACGCGTAGACGACCAGGTGCCGGCCGAAACCCTGCAACCGCTGCGGCGGCGTCTGCTCGGCCAGCAGGTCGGGCAGGACCAGCGGGAGCGCCAGCAGGTACCCGATGGTCGGCACGACGACCGCCAGCAGCAGGAAGCCCGCGCAGCCGATGCCCGCGCAGGACGTGTTGGAACCGCGTGCCACAGAACCCCCCTGGATCACCGGTGGCGAACGCTAGCGCACGGTCCAGTCCTCGGCCAGCAGTCCCAGGACGACCTCGTCGACGAAGGCCCCGTACACCCAGGCCGAGCGGCGCAGGGTGCCCTCGACGGCGAAGCCGGCGGAGCGTGCCGCGCCGATCATCGCGGGGTTGTCGGCGAGGGTCTCCACCTGGAGGCGGTGCAGGCCGCGCACGGTGAACCCGTACCGGCACAGGAGCGCCACGGTGTCCGCGCCGAGGCCGCGGCCCCGGGCCCCGGGACGCAGCGCCATGCCGAGGTGGGCGCAGCGGTTGTGCAGGTCGATGCCCCAGAGCAGGGCCTCGCCGGCGAGCTCCCCGGAGGCGAGGTCGACGACGGAGAAGACGGCCTTGTCCTCGGAGGGGGCGGACGGCTCGTACGGTGAGTGGCCGCCGGACGCGGGGACCGGCCGCCAGGGCCGTGCGTCGGAGCGGGCGCGGTTCGGCACGTCGTTGTAGAGCTCGGCGTCGAGGATCGCGACGTCTTCGGGGAGGCGGGCGCGCAGGCCGGCCAGGTTTCCGCTGATCACGGGTTCTTCCTAGCCGCCGGAGGCGCCGGGGCACAACCGGGTTTCCGCCGCCGACGGGCCGGGGTGGACCCGCCGAAGGAGGGCGGACGCGGGTCCGCCCCGGCCGGGCACGGGGCCGGCCGGGGCGGAGCGCGTCACTGCCGTGCGGGCACGGCTACCGGCTTCAGCCGAGGGTGGCGATGGCCTGGTTGAAGGTCGCGGAGGGGCGCATGATCTTCGCGGCCTTGTCGGCGTCGGGCTGGTAGTAGCCGCCGATGTCGGCCGGCGAGCCCTGTACCGCGTTCAGCTCGTCGACGATGGTCTGCTCCGACTCGGCCAGCGTCTTGGCGAGCGGGTCGAAGGCGGCGGCCAGCTTCGGGTCGTCGATCTGGCGGGACAGCTCCTGCGCCCAGTACAGGGCGAGGTAGAAGTGGCTGCCGCGGTTGTCGATGCCGCCGAGCTTGCGGCTGGGCGACTTGTCCTCGTTGAGGAAGGTGCCCGTCGCACGGTCCAGGGTGTCGGCCAGCACCTGGGCGCGGGCGTTGCCGGTGGTGGTCGCGAGGTGCTCGAAGGAGACGGCCAGGGCGAGGAACTCGCCGAGCGAGTCCCAGCGCAGGTAGTTCTCCTTGACGAGCTGCTGCACGTGCTTGGGCGCGGAGCCGCCGGCGCCGGTCTCGAAGAGGCCGCCGCCGTTCATCAGCGGGACCACCGACAGCATCTTGGCGCTGGTGCCCAGCTCCAGGATCGGGAACAGGTCGGTGAGGTAGTCGCGGAGCACGTTGCCGGTCACCGAGATGGTGTCCTCGCCGCGGCGGATGCGCTCCAGGGAGAAGGCGGTGGCCTCGACCGGGGAGAGGATCTTGAGGGTCAGGCCCTCGGTGTCGTGGTCGGCGAGGTACGTCTTGACCTTGGCGATCAGCTGCGCGTCGTGGGCGCGGTCCTCGTCGAGCCAGAAGACGGCCGGGTCGCCGGTGGCGCGGGCGCGGGTGACGGCGAGCTTGACCCAGTCCTGGATCGGCGCGTCCTTGGTCTGGCAGGCGCGGAAGATGTCGCCTGCGGCGACCTCCTGCTCCAGGACCGTGGTGCCCTCGGCGTCGACGAGGCGGACGGTGCCCGCGGCGGCGATCTCGAAGGTCTTGTCGTGGCTGCCGTACTCCTCGGCCTTCTGGGCCATGAGGCCGACGTTCGGCACCGAGCCCATGGTGGAGGGGTCGAAGGCGCCGTGCGCGCGGCAGTCGTCGATGACGACCTGGTAGACACCGGCGTAGCTGCTGTCCGGCAGGACGGCCAGGGTGTCGGCCTCGGCGCCGTCCGGGCCCCACATGTGGCCGGAGGTGCGGATCATGGCCGGCATGGAGGCGTCGACGATGACGTCGCTCGGGACGTGCAGGTTGGTGATGCCCTTGTCCGAGTCGACCATCGCGAGGGCCGGGCCCTCGGCGATCTCGGCGTCGAAGGAGGCCTTGATCGCGTCGGCGTCGGGCAGGGCGCCCAGGCCGTTCAGGATGGTGCCGAGGCCGTCGTTCGGGGACAGGCCGGCGGCGGCCAGGGTCTCGCCGTACCGGGCGAAGGTCTTCGGGAAGAAGGCGCGGACCACGTGGCCGAAGACGATGGGGTCGGAGACCTTCATCATCGTGGCCTTGAGGTGCACGGAGAACAGGATGTCCTCGGCCTTGGCGCGCTCGATCTGGTCGTTCAGGAAGGTGCGCAGCGCGTCCACGTGCAGCACGGAGGCGTCCACGACCTCGCCTGCGAGGACCGGTACGGATTCGCGCAGGACGGTGGTGGAGCCGTCGGCGGCGACGTGCTCGATGCGCAGCGTGCCGGCCTCGGCGATCACGGTGGACTTCTCGGTGGAGCGGAAGTCGTTCGTGCCCATGGTGGCCACGTTGGTCTTCGACTCGGAGGTCCAGGCACCCATGCGGTGCGGGTGGGCCTTCGCGTAGTTCTTGACCGAGGCGGGGGCGCGGCGGTCGGAGTTGCCCTCGCGCAGGACCGGGTTGACGGCGCTGCCCTTGATCTTGTCGTAGCGGGCGCGGGTCTCGCGCTCCTCGTCGGTCTTCGGGTCGTCCGGGTAGTCCGGAAGCGCGTATCCCTGGCCCTGGAGCTCGGCGACCGCGGCCTTGAGCTGCGGGATCGAGGCCGAGACGTTGGGCAGCTTGATGATGTTCGCGCCCGGGGTCTTCGCCAGCTCGCCGAGCTCGGCGAGGGCGTCGGCGATGCGCTGGCCCTCTTCCAGGTGCTCGGGGAAGCTGGCGATGATCCGACCGGCCAGGGAGATGTCACGGGTCTCGACGGTCACTCCGGCCGTCGACGCGTACGCCTGGATCACAGGCAGGAACGAATGCGTCGCCAGGGCCGGGGCCTCGTCGGTGTGCGTGTAGATGATGGTCGAGTCAGTCACCGGATGCTCCGCTCCACAGTCTGCGTCTCTCGTCTGCAACATTGCTCGACATCAAGATATCTCCTGTCCGGACCGGTCCGGACAGCCCCCTGCCACAACCGGGGGGAGACATGCGTTACGCCCGCCCCGGGAACGGCGAGAGCGCCGCAGGAGCTGTTTCCAGCCCCGGCGGCGCTCAGGCGCGTCACGGCCCTGCGGGCCGGGCGGGTCAGGCGTGGACGGCCTTGGGGTCCGGGCCGTACTCGTTGGGCTGCTGCTGGCCCTCGGAGGCCGTGAGGACGAGCAGCCAGATGCCGCCGACGAGCGGGATCAGGACGATGAGGAACCAGGCGCCGGACTTGCCGAGGTCGTGCAGGCGGCGAACGGTGACCGCCAGGCCCGGCAGGAAGACGCCGAGGGCGTAGATGCCGACGAGGATCGGGGCGGTGGAGAGCACGGCGTCGAGGATCGAGAGGACGACGAGGATGCCCACGTTGAAGAGGGCGTACATCCAGTACTCCTTGCGGCGGGCGCGGCCGGAGAACAGGGCGTACTTCTTCAGAACGTCGAGGTAGTAGTTCATGAGTCCCCCCAGAGGACGGTGGTTCGGGCCCGTCCAGCTGGATCAAGCCGGGGCAGAACTTATGCTCCGCTTACACCGCGGTCAAGCCGCTTTCCGCGGGCCCCAATTCACCCACCGGAGCCGATTCCCGGCACTGGCCGGAAACCGCCAGGGGTCGAAGTGCCGCCGTGTCCGGGGAAGTCCGGAAAGTCCGCGGACCCCACCTCCCGCCGACTCCGCCGGGAGCACCGATCGTTGGCCACATCGTTACTCCACTGCTACACCGCAGGCCGGATCCGGAAGGGGCGGGGAACCGGGCCGCGGCGCACCCGCGCGGGTCAGCCGATGCGGAAGGAGTCCCCGTAGACCTTCCAGTCGAGCGGGGTGTTGAGGTTCAGGTTGCCCTTCTTCAGGAAGACGCGCTGGGCGGTGTCGACGCGACTGGTGTCGCTGTGCGCCTCCTCCTGCTTCATCGCCCAGACGCGGGCGTCGAGGAAGGCGTTCAGCCACGTGGTCTCGTTGCCCCCCTGGGCCGGGGGCTTGGCCTTCGCGAGCGCCCGCTTGCGGATGTTGCGGAAGCTGGTGGAGTCGGTGCCGTCGCCGTGCATGACGATGGCGTCGTAGTAGATGAACTGGCCGAGCGTGCCGACGCCGTCGGACTTGCCCTGCTGGACCGAGGGGTTGAAGTAGACCCGGTCGCGCTCGTGGTCCTGGGCCTTCTTGAACGCGGTGTCCTGGGCCGCCTTCGCCCAGTCCCGGGTGAAGTTCGGGTCGAGGCCGGCGTGCGAGTCGCTGCCGTCGACGCGGCGCAGGGCGGGGAGGTACTTGGCCAGCACGTTCCCCGGCTTGACCTGGGTGTAGTGCTCGACGAGGTCGAGCATGTCGCCGGTGCCGGAACAGAAGCCGATGATCCCGGCCGTGTAGCCGCGGCCGTCACCTATGTCCTCGATGTACTTGTACTGCGCCTTCCAGTCCAGGGAGGAGTTCTCCGCGCTGGAGACGATCTGCATGGCGATGTCCTTCTTCGCCGGGTCGTCGAGCCCGGTCGCCGCGGCCGCGGCGACCGGCGCCCCGGAGGCGGCCGGCGCGGGTGCGGGGGCGGTGGCGTGCGCGGTGACCGGTACGGCGAGGAGCGTGCTGCCGAGGACGACAGCGATCGCCAGTGAGGTGCGCTGGGGGGTGAACACAAGGCCTCCATACGGAAGTTGAGGCGTTCTGGACTGTGTTAGGAAACTTTACTACCAGATCGGTCGGCTCCTCAAGACCTCCGGAATCCTTTCCGCCGAATCCTTTCCCCCGACGACCAATCCGGCGGGGCGCGGGCTCCGAAGCAAGGGGTGTCCGCCGCGCGCGCCCGCGCCCGTCGGCCCGCTCGCCCGTCCGCCCGCTCGTCCGTCCGTCCGTCCGTCCGCAGCACCGCCCGTCCGCAGCACCGCCCGCAGTGAAGGAACAGCCATGACGCATACGCGTATCCGCCCGCCGGCCGGCCCGGGGACGGCGGCGTGAGGCAGCAGACGGCGTTCGGCGCGCCGGACCGCTCCGGCGCCCCCGACCTCCCCGCGCTCATGGAACGCGTCGCCCGCGGCGACGAGGACGCCTTCGCCGCGCTCTACGACGTGGTGGCGGGCCCCGTCTTCGGCATCGCCGTCAAGGTCCTGCGGGACCGGGCCCAGTCGGAGGAGGTCGCGCAGGAGGTCATGATCGACGTGTGGCGCCAGGCGCCGCGCTACCGGTCCGACAAGGGCTCCGTCATGACCTGGGTCATGACCATCGCCCACCGCCGCGCCGTGGACCGGGTCCGCTCGGCCCAGGCCGCCGCGGCCCGCGAGCAGGACACGGCCGCCCGCGAGCACAAGCGCCCGTACGACGAGGTCAGCGAACAGGTCGAGATCCGGCTGGAGAGCGAGCAGGTGCGCCGCTGCGTGCGCGGCCTGACCGAGCTGCAGCGCCAGGCCGTGACGCTCGCCTACTACGGCGGCCTCACCTACCGCGAGGTCGCCGAGACCCTGGACACCCCGTTGCCCACGATCAAGACACGCCTGCGCGACGGACTCATCCGGCTGCGCGACTGCATGGGGGTGACCGCATGACGACCGACTCCGACCACCTCCACGCCCTGTCGGGCGCGTACGCCGTGAACGCGCTGGATCCCGGTGAGCGGGACGCGTTCGCCCACCACCTGACGCGGTGCCCCGGGTGCGAGCAGGACGTACGGGAGTTCTCCGCGACCGCGGCCCGGCTGGGCTCGGCGGTCGCGCTGGCCCCGCCGCCGTCGATGCGGACCGAGGTGCTGGCCCGCATCGACACGGTGCGCCAGCTGGCCCCGCCCCGGCGCGGCATGGTCGCGCTGCGGCGGCGGGCGCTGCCGCTGGCCCTCGCGGCGTGCCTGGCCGGCGGACTGGCCGGCGGGGTCGCCCTGGGCGGCGCGGCCCTGTGGTCCGGCGAGGAGTCCCCGCAGCCGGACCGGTCCCTCAAGGACCTGGCGGCGGTGATCACGGCCCCCGACGCCCGTACGGTGTCGGGCCGCTCACCGGGCGGCGCGACGGCGACGGTGGTGCTCTCCGCACGGCAGGACCGGGCCGTGTTCCTCGGCTCGGGGCTGCCGCCCGCGCCGGAGGGCAAGACCTACCAGCTGTGGTTCGCGGACGGCGCCGAGATGCGGCCGGCCGGGCTGCTCGCCGGGGACGGCGGCACCCTGATGACCGGCTCCCCCGGCCGGGCTTCCGCGGTCGGCCTGACGCTGGAGCCGGCGGGCGGATCGGCGCAGCCGACGACGGCTCCGGTGATGCTGATGCCGCTGACCGCCTGACGGCGCCGGCCGGTCCACGACCGGCGGCCCTGACCGCCTGACGGGGCGGGCGGCGCGTTGGGGCGCGCCGCCCGTCGGCGGGTCAGAGCCAGCCGTTGCGCCGGAAGCCCCGGTGGATGGCGAAGCAGGCGAGCGCCATGACCCCGAGGACGAGCGGGTACCCGTAGGTCCAGTGCAGCTCCGGCATGTGGTCGAAGTTCATGCCGTAGACCCCGCAGACCATGGTCGGCACGGCGACGATCGCCGCCCAGGCCGTGATCTTGCGCATGTCCTCGTTCTGCGCGACGGTCACCTGCGCGAGGTGCGCCTGGAGGATGGAGTCGAGCAGGTTGTCGTACGCGCCGATCTGATCGGTGGCCCGGGTCAGGTGGTCGGCCACGTCCCGGAAGTACGTGCGGACCTCCGGCGGGATGACCGGTATCGGCTGCGTGGCCAGCTGGGTGAGGGGGCGGCCGAGCGGCGCCACCGCCCGTCGCAGCTCCAGCAGTTCGCGCTTGAGCTGGTAGATCCGGCCCGCGTCGCCCCGGCCCCCGTACTCGCTGAACACGGCGGTCTCGACGGCGTCGATGTCGTTCTGCACGGCGTCCGTCACGGCCAGGTAGTCGTCGACGACGTGGTCGGCCATGGCGTGCAGGACGGCCGCCGGCCCCTTCGCGAGCAGGTCGGGGGAGGCTTCCAGCTCCTCGCGGACCGGGCCGAGCGTGCCGCGGCCGCCGTGCCGGATGGTGATGACGAAGTCGTCACCGGTGAACGCCATCAGCTCGCCGGTCTCCACCACCTCGCTGGTGGAGGTCAGTTCCTCGTGCTCGACGTAGCGCACGGTCTTGAAGACGGAGAACAGGGTGTCGTCGTACCGCTCGACCTTGGGGCGCTGGTGGGCGTTGACGGCGTCCTCGACGGCGAGCGGATGCAGGCCGAACAGTTCCGCGAGACCGGTGAGTTCCTCCTGCGCCGGCTCGTGCAGGCCGATCCACACGAAGCCGTGGCCGGTCTTGCGGACCCGGCGCAGCGCCTCCTCGGCCTCCGAGCAGCCGTCCTGGCGCACGCCGTCCAGGTAGACGACGCAGTTGACGACCGCGCTGCCGAGCGGGGAGCGGGCGGGGTGGCTGAGGTCGACGGCCCGCCGGTAGCCGCGGCGAACGGCCCGGCGCAGGCTGCTGAACATGGACAACGGCTTTCTCCCCTTCGGCGGATCACCGGCAAGTGTGCCACCGCGGCCGCCCCCTTCCGGCCACCGCGGCCGGGGCGTTCCCAGCCGGGGCGTTCCCCGCCGCGGAGGCAGCGACGGGCGGGGCGGGGGCCGGGGGGCGGGGTGGGGGCCGGGGCGGGGGCCGGGGCCGGGGGGACTACGTGCGGTCGATGAAGACGCTCGTGGACTTCACGCGGGCCGTGGCCCGCGCGCCGACCTCCAGCCCGAGTTCCTCCACCGCCTCCCGGGTCAGCAGCGACACGACCCGGTGCGGTCCCGCCTGGATCTCGACCTGTGCGTCGACCGTCCCCAGTTTCACCCCGGTGACGATCCCCGGGAAGGCGTTGCGCGCCGAGGTGTACGGGGATTCGTCGACGCCCTCGGCGCCCTCCTGCGCGACTTCCACGCAGAACGCCGCGAGGTCCGGCCCCTCCACCATCCTGCGGGTCCCCTCCCGGCGGGTGGGGAACCGTTCCGCGTCCGCCCAGCGCCGCGCCGTGTCGACGCTCACACCGAGCAGCCGCGCCGCCTGGCCGATCGTGTAGGACTCCATGGCCCGCAGCTTAGGTCCTGTCCGGCGAAGGCCCCCGCAGTGCCTCCGCCGCCGCTTCCGCGATCACCCGGGCCACGGTCGACAGCACCGGCGAGTCGAGTTTCCACTGCTGCCAGTACAGCGGTACGTCCATCGGCCGGTGCGGCGCCAGCAGGACCAGTTGTCCCGTCCGTACCAGCGGCCGGGCCTGCGTCTCGGGCACCAGGCCCCACCCGAGCCCGGCGACGACGGCGTCGCGGAACCCCTCCGACGTCGGCATGTGGTGCCGTACGTGGCCCGCCACGGCTGCCGCGTCCCCGGTGAGCGAGCGTACGAACGCGTCCTGGAGGTCGTCCTTCCGGTCGAAGACGATCGTCGGCGCCTCCCGCAGGTCCCGGCCCGGCTCCCCCGTGAGGTACCGGGCCGCGAACCCCGGGGCGGCTACCGGGAGGTACCTCATCTGCCCGAGCCTGCGCACGGTGCACCCCGCCACCGGATCCGGCGAAGAGGTCAGCGCCGCCATCACCTGTCCCTCCCGCAGGAGGGCCGTCGTGTGCGACTCGTCCTCGCGGTGCAGTTCGAAGCAGACGGGCGGATCCTGCGGGACCCGGGCCAGGGCGGGCAGGAACCAGGTGGAGAGGGAGTCCGCGTTCACCGCGATCGGCAGCCGGACCGGTCCCGTCCCGTCGGGCATGCCCAGCTCGGCCCGCGCGTCGCGCTCCAGCCGGGACAGCTGCCGCGCGAAGCGGACGACCACCTCCCCCGACTCCGTCGCCCGCACCGGCTTCGTCCGCATCAGCAGCACCCGTCCCGTCCGCTGCTCCAGCGCCTTGACCCGCTGGCTCACCGCCGAGGGCGTCACGTGCAGGGCGGCCGCCGCGGCGTCGAAGGTGCCCTCGTCCACCACGGCGAGCAGCGTCCGGACCTGGTCCAGGGGAAGTTCTTCCATCACGAACGCTAAGGGTACGTAAAAATCTTTAGCTGTACTGAAATGGAACCGCTGCCTACGGTCGGTGTCATGACATACGGCATCACCACGGCGGTCCTCGCCGGCTTCGGCACCGGGCTCTCCCTCATCGTGGCCATCGGCGCCCAGAACGCGTTCGTCCTCCGCCAGGGGGCCCGCCGCCACGCGGTGCTCGCGGTGGTCGCCATCTGCGCGGTGTCCGACGCCCTGCTGATCGCCCTCGGCGTCGCCGGGGTCGGCGCCTTCGTCACCGCCTGGCCCGCCGCGCTGACCGTCGTGGGCCTGGCCGGCGGAACGTTCCTCGTCGGGTACGGGGTCCTCGCCGCCCGCCGCGTCGTGCGACCGGTCCCGGGCGCCGCCCTCACCGCCGACGGGGCCGCCCCCGCTCCCGGCTCCGTACGCCGCGCCGTGCTGACCTGCCTGGCCATGACCTGGCTCAACCCGCACGTGTACCTGGACACCGTGCTGCTCGTGGGCTCCCTCGCGGCCGACCGGGGAGACCTGCGCTGGGCATTCGGTGTCGGAGCCGTCGTGGCCAGCCTGATCTGGTTCGCCGCCCTGGGGTACGGCGCCCGGCTGCTCAGCGGGCTGCTGTCCCGGCCCGCGGCCTGGCGGGTGCTGGACGGCCTCGTCGCGGCGACGATGGTCACCATGGGCGGCCTCCTCCTCGCCCGCGCCTGAGCACCGCACGGGGCGTGTCAGCGCCGGTGGGCGGGCCGCGTGCGGGGCATAGTGCTGGCCTGCCCACCCCCCTGAGGAGTTCCGTGACCAGCACGCCCGACCGCCCCTCCAACCACTTCAGCCCCTCTCATACCTCCAGTACCTCCAGTACCTCCAGTACCTCCAACCTCTCCAGTTCCTCCAGTCCTTCCGACCCCTTCGCCCCCTCCTCCGACGCTATGCGCGCGGACCGCGGCGCCCGGACGGCGCCGCTCGTGACCGCGGCCGCCGTCGTGCTGGACGCGCGCGGGCGGGTCCTCGTACCGTCCGCCGCGGACGCGTCGGAAGGGGGGCCGGTGCTGCCGGGCGGTCCCGTCGGGGAGCGCGAGACGCCCGAGGAGGGGCTTGCGCGGCACCTTGCGCGGGAGCTGGGCCTGCGTGCGCCGGTCGGCCGGCTGCTGGCCGTCGACTCCCGGCCCGGCGGTCCGGACGCCCATTCCCTCGTCGTCCACGTCCACCTCGTCGGCCCGCTCGGCGCCGAGGAGGCCGCGGCGCTCCCGGCCGCGGTCGCCGGATCCGTACGGGCCCGGTGGCTGGCGCCGGACGAGGCGTACGGAGTGCTCCCCACCCGGAGCGCGTCCCGGCTGCGCGCCGGATTGGCGGCCCTGTACACCGGGTCGTTCGCCCACCTCGCCGACGGCGTGGCCCAGCCCGGATCCCCGGCCGGCCTGGACCCGGACCGGCGCGCGGCGCTGGAACACTCCGGCTCGCTCGACTCCGCCAGCCACCGGGCCAACCGCCCCAAGGCCCTCACCGCGGCAAGCGTCCTGTTCACCGGCCCGGACGGCGGGGTGCTGCTCGTACGGCCCGCGTACGGCAGGCCCGGCCGGCACCAGCTGCCGGGCGGCGGGATCGACAGCGACGTCGGCGAGACCCCGCGCGCCGCGGCCCGGCGGGAGGTCCGGGAGGAACTCGGTCTGGACCTCGTCCCCGGCCGCCTCCTGGCCGTCAACTGGTCGCACAAGAAGGGCCGTCCGGCCCGCATCCGGTTCCTGTACGACGGCGGCGTCCTCACCGCCCCCGTCCTCGACCGCATCCGGCTGCCCCCCGCCGAACTCCTCGACTGGCGCACAGCCGCCCCGGCGGAGCTGCGCGACCTGGTGGCTCCCTCGCTGCGCCGCCAGATCAAGGCCTGCCTCGCCGCGCGCAAGGCCGGTTCGGGGCCCCTCGAACTGCACGCGGGACGGCCGGCCGGGAACGCGGAGGAGGAGTCCGAGGACCTCTGAAAGGGCGGCGTACGGCCGGGCGGAGCGTGCGGTGGGTCAGGTGGTGACGGTGGCGACGGGTTCGAGGCCGTAGGTGCGGGCGTAGCCGTTCTCGGTGCCGACGAGGAGCTCGACGACCTCGAAGTAGCGGTCCCAGAAGGGGGTTTCGCGCAGCGCGTCGACGAGGAGCTGGTAGGCGTGATGGTCCTCGGCCTCCCACACCCAGACGTCGGTGACGCGCGCGGAGTAGAACTCGGTGTCGTAGAAGCGGGACCGGACACCGCTCGTCCTCGCCTCGATCACGGGCAGGACCCGGGTGGTGAAGGCTTCGACGCGTTCCGGGACGGTCAGGGCGAGCCATTCGGGCGTGGTCTTGACGAGCATGAACGCGGTCACCGGTGGTGCGGTCGTCTCGGCGGGCATGGGGTACCTCCACAGCGGCAGGGGTCGTGGTGCGCGGGGGCGCCGTGCGCTTCCGGCGCCTGGTGACGGGTGACGGGCGGCGGGTGACGGGTGACGGCGTCAGGAGAGGACGGCGGGCTTGAGGGTCTCGGCGCACCACTGGGCGAAGCCGGTGGGGGACGCGGTGTCCGGGGTGCGGGCGACGCCGGCGTCCAGGCCCTGGTCCTTGGCCCGCTTCATGTCGACGATGCCCTGGACGAACGACTCGTTCAGGCCGTGGCCGGCCAGCATGGTGCGCAGCTCCTCGAACGGCAGGCGCGCGTAGCGGACCGGGCGGCCGAGCTGTTCGGTCATGATGCGGGCCAGGTCGTCGGGCGACACGTCCTGCGGTCCGAGGACGGGGACGCTGCCGGTGCCGGTCCACGAGCGGTCCAGCAGCAGTCCGGCGGCGACGGCCGCGATGTCGGCGCAGGCGACGAGGGGGGCCTTGCGGCCGGCGTCGACGACGTCGGTGAAGACGCCCTCGTCGCGGAGGGAGCCGGCCTCCTCCAGCAGGTTCTCGAAGAAGGACGGATTGGCCAGGGCCCGGTAGGCGGCGCCGCTGCCGGCGAGGAGGTCGTCCAGGGCGAGGGAGGCCGTCACCAGGCCGGCCCGGTCGGCGAGCGGGGTGCCGCGGCCGAGCGCGGAGACGCCGACGACATGGCCGACGCCGTGGGCGGCGAGCGCCTTCACGGCAGGGCCGCTGAAGCCGCTGAAGGCCTCCCGCGGGGTCAGGGACGCGTCCGGCGGGACGAGCCAGAACACGGCGTCGGCGCCTTCGAAGGCCCGGTCGACGACCTCGGCGTCCCCATGGGAGCCGGTGATCACCTCGACGCGGCCGCGCGCCTCGGCCGGCAGCCGGGCGGGGTCGCGCACGATCACGCGCAGTTCCTCGCCCGCGGCGGGGCCGGACTCCAGGAGCAGGGAGAGCAGCGGACGGCCGATGTTCCCGGTGGGAGCAGTGATGACGATCATGAATACCTCGCAGGTCGTGCCGGTCGGTACGTCCCTCATCCTGCGGAGGGGCCCGCCGATGCCACAATGGGAATCTCGGCACGCAATACTTGACGGAAACGGAATGACCCTGGTGAAGAGCCCGGATGCGTCCTTCGACGCCAATCTCGCCATCGCGTTGGACGCCCTGCTGGCCGAGCACAGCGTCACCCGGGCCGCCGCCCGGCTGCACACCTCGCCCGCCGCCATGAGCCGTACTCTGGCCCGCCTGCGCCGCACCCTCCAGGACCCGCTGCTGGTCCGGGCCGGGCAGAGCATGGTCCCCACCCCGCGCGCCCTGGCCCTGCGCGAGGAGGCCGCGGCCGTGGTGCGGAGCCTCGGGGCCCTGCTCGGCCCCGGCACCGGCGTCGACCCCGCCGAGCTGCGCGGCACCTTCACCCTCCAGACCGCCGACCTGGTCGGCGCCGCGCTGGCCCCCGGACTGCTGCGCCTGGCCGGGGAGGAGGCGCCGGGGGTCTCGTTCCGGCTGCGGGCCGAGGAGTGGGAGGGCGCTCCCGCCCTGCGCGACGGCCGGATCGACCTGGAGGTCGGGTCCATCGACCACGTGGACCCCGAGACCCGGGTCGAGGAACTCGTCAGCCTCCGCATGGTCGCGGCCGTCCGGCCTGGCCATCCGCTCACCGATGGCCCCGTGACCGCGGCACGGCTCGCCGCCGCACCGCACGTCGCGGTCAGCCGCCTCGGCCGGTTCACCGGGCCGCTCGACACCGCCCTGGCCGAGCTGAACCTCCACCGCCGGGTCGGCATCGTCCTCCCCAGCCACCTCGCCGCCATGACCCTCGCCGCCCGCAGCGACGTCGTCTGCCTGGTGCCCGCCGCGCCGCCCGGCGCCGCACCCTCCCCCCTCACGGGCGACGCCGTCGCCCTCGGACTGCGGCTCCTGGACATCCCGCTGACCCTGCCGCCCGTGACCATCGGCATGGCCTGGCACCCCCGCCATGCGGCGGACCGGGCCCACCACTGGCTCCGCGACGCCGTACGCCGCACCCTGTGCGCACCCGGCAGTCCCACCGCCTGACCCGGCCGGACCCCGGGGCGACGTGCGGGCCCCGTACGTGCGTGTCACGCTGGTCCGAACGCGTGACGCCGACGCGTGAAGGCGTGGTGGCGCGGACGCGACAGGATCCGGCCCGGACACGGCGGCCGCCGAGCGGCGCGCCCCGACCGGGCGGCACACACAGGGGATCGCCGGAGGAACGGGGCGTGCCGTGGTGCGAGACGAGCGTGGGGTCCCGGGTGCCGGCCGCGTCCACCGCTTCCGGCGCCGCGTGGCCGGCGGCCTGTGCGCCCTGCTGCTCGTGACCCTGGCGCCGGGTACGGCCTTCGGCGCGACGCCGTCACCCGCCGACGAGGCCGGACCCGACGGGCTCGACCCGCGGATCACGGAGATCATGGGCAAGCCGGAGTACCGCCATGCCCAGTGGGGCCTGCTCCAGAGCGACCCGGCGACCGGGCGGGTGAGCCACAGCCGCTTCCCCGGGCAGTTCTTCATCCCCGGCTCCACGGCCAAGCTGTTCAGCGTGTCCGGGACGTGGAAGACCCTCGGCGGCGGCCACCGCTTCGAAACGCCGGTCTTCGCGGTGGGAGAGCGCAGCGGGAGCACCCTGGACGGCGACCTCGCGCTGGTCGCGCAGGGCGACCTCACCCTGGGCGGCCGCACCCGCCCCGACGGAACGGTCGCCTTCACGGACCTCGACCACACCTATGCCAACGACTTCCCCGGCGCCACGCTGACCCCGGAGAACCCGCTGGCCGGGATCGACCTGATCGCCCGACAGGTGAGGCGTGCCGGCATCACCCGCGTCGACGGCGACGTGATCGTGGACGACCGGCTCTTCGGGCCCGAGCCGGTCCTGGACCCCACCCCGACCCCGCTGATCGTCAACGACAACCTCATCGACCTGATGACGACGCCGGGCGACCGCGCCGGAGCGCCCGTACGCCTGGACTGGCGGCCGAAGGTCGCCCCGTACCGGGTCACGTCCACCGTGACGACCGTCGCGGCGGGGAAGCCGACCGACATCGAGGTGACGGCGTCGGCCGACGGCACCCGGATCAGCCTGACCGGCACGATCGCGGCGGACTCCGCCCCGCTGCTGCGCGTCTCCCCGATCGCCGACCCGGCGGCCTTCGGGCGGACCGCCCTGATCGAGGCGCTGCAGCGGGCCGGGGTCGAGGTCACGGCGGAGCCGACGGGCCCCAACCCGGTGGCGGGGCTGCCCCGTTCCTACGGGGACGACGACCGCGTGGCCTTGTACACCTCGCCGCCGTACGCCGAGTACGCCGAGCTCATCTTCAAGGTCAGCCACAACCTGGGGGCCAACCTCGGCATCTGCCTGATGGCGGTCGAGGCGGGCAGCACGCAGTGCATGGACGGCTTCCCGGTTCTGGCCGGCTTCCTGGACCGCGCGGGCGTCGACCGCGAGCAGGTGGAGCTCCTGGACGGCCGGGGCGGCAACCCCGTCGACCGGGCCACGCCGCAGGCCGAGGTGCAGCTGCTGACGTACTGGACGCGCACGCCCGAGGCGGAACGCTTCCGCGAGGCACTGCCGATCCTGGGCGTCGACGGCCTGCTGGCCGACAACTGCCGCGCCTGCCCGGCCCGCGGCAAGGTGTTCGCCAAGACCGGCGCCGCCGTCGGACTGGACGCCCTCAACGACCGCCTGGGCGCGGGCGCCATGACCCTCGCCGGCTATCTCGACCGGGGCGACGGAGGCCACGACGCCTTCTACCTCGGCGTCAACGGCGCCTCCACCCCGACCGCCGACACGGCCGGCGTCCTGGCCATCGCCGACGACCTGGCCCGGATCGCCGCCCACCTCCAGGAATCAACGTCCCGGCGAACGACCGGGGACGACTAGGGCGCCGGGGACGGGCGACCATACGGACGGCTCCACCTGGGAGGAGCCGTCCGGGCGGGGTGCCGGGGGTGGTCTGGTCAGGGGGCCATCTCGTACGTGCCGGCCAGGGCCTGCACGCGGTCCCAGACGCGGGCCGAGCGGTCGGCGTCGACGACCGGGCGCCGGACCGCGCCGAGCGCCCACGTCTGCTGGGCCTCGGTGGCGGAGTCCTTGCCGTGGAGCTCGACCGCGTGCGCCGAGAAGTCGCGTACGAGGACGGCGAACAGCTCGTCGAGCACGTCCTCGTCCAGGCCCGTCAGGCGGGCCTGCTCCAGGATCAGCTGGCCGTGGACGACGAGCGCGAAGAGCTGGCCCACGGCCAGGAGCAGGTCGAGGTCGCGGCCCTGCTCCTCGTCGGGGGCGGCGGTCGTGACGAACGCGCACAGGGCGTCGGCCTGCTCGCGGAAGCGGGCGACGTTGGGGAGGGAGGCGTACGCGTCGAAGGCGGGGCGCCAGTCGTGGAAGCGTACGGAGCCGAGGCCGCGGGCCGGCCCCTGGCGGAAGAGGAAGGCGTCGTCGGCCGCGTCCAGGCGGGTCGGCACGGGGGCGTAGTCCGCGGGGTCCAGGAGGTGGTTGCGCATCAACTTGAGGATCAGCGCGAGGTTGACGTGGACCGTGCCCTCCAGCTTCGGCAGTCCGCGGATCTCGACCGCCGCCTGCGCGAAGTAGGTGTCCTTCTCGAAGCCCTTGGCCGCGATGACGTCCCACAGGAGGTCGATGACCTTCTCGCCCTCCGTGGTCACCTTCATCTTCGTCATCGGGTTGAACAGCAGGTAGCGGCGGTCGTCGGGACCGGCGGAGCGGAAGTAGTCGACGGCGCGGTCGCTGAACAGCTTCATCCCGACGAGGCGGACGTACGCGTCGGCCAGCTCGCGGCGCACGTGCGGGAAGGCGGTCACGGGACGGCCGTAGAGGATGCGGCCCTCGGCGTGGGTGACGGCCTCGTACATCGCGTGCTCGCAGATGCCGATCGAGGCGGTGCAGAGGTTGAACTTGCCGACGTTGACGGTGTTGAGCGCGGCGTCGAAGGCGGCGCGGCCGGTGTGCAGGACGTCGTCGGGGCCGACCGGGTAGTCGTCGAGACGGAACTCGCTGACGTACTTGGAGGAGTCGACGACGTTCTGCACGAGCCGGTAGGCCGGGTGGCGGCTGTCGGCGGCGAAGAAGACGTAGCCGTCGGGGCCCTCGACGTCGGTGCGGCGGCCGAAGACGGAGACCAGGCCGGCGGCGTTGCCGTTGCCGATGTAGTACTTGGAGCCGCTGGCGCGGAAGCCGCCGGAGGCGTCGGGCTCCAGCAGCATGTCGGTGGAGTAGATGTCGGCGCCGTGGGTCTTCTCGGACAGGCCGAAGGCGAACACCTCGCCCTGTGCGAGGAGTTCGGCGGCGCGGTCGCGGGCGGCGGCGTTGTCGCTCTGCCAGACCGGGCCGAGGCCGAGGATGGTGACCTGCCACGCGTACCAGTAGTCGAGGCCGTAGAAGCCGAAGATCTCGTTCAGGGCGGCGATCCGAGCCGTGTCCCAGCGCTTGTCCGGCTCGCCCTCGCCGGCGGCGGCCGCCGGGGTCAGGAACGTGGCGAAGAGGCCCTCCTTCGCCGAGAACGCGAGGAAGTCGGCCAGCCAGGCGCGGGAGCGGTAGTCCTCGATCAGCCTGCGCTTGCCGCGGTCCTCGAACCAGTCGACGGTGGCGCGCAGCAGCCTGCGGGTCTCGGGGTCGAAGTGCGCGGGGTCATAGGTGTGCGGGTTGAACAGCAGGGCGTCGGTCATGGGCGTTCGCCTTTCGGGTCGGGGCCGGGAGGGTGCCGAGTGGCGCCGGAAGGGTGGTGCGGGTGCGTGCGGCTCGTGGTGCGGGGGGGGGTGGTTCCGGTGCGGGGGGGGGTGGTTCCGGTGCGCAGGGTCGTGAGGGTGCGTCCGCGCCGGGCGCGGCTCAGCGGGCGGCGAGGCGGTGGAGGGTGTCGAGCACGTCCTGGAGCCAGGCCAGCGTCATCCGCTCGTAGGCGATGCCGCCGCGGAGCACCACGTGCTGGAGCTCCTGCCCGGCGTCGGGTACTGCGGGCGCGTCCGGCCCGGTGAAGTCCCGCAGCTCCCCCGCGAGGTAGTGCGTGAGCCGGTCGGCGTGGGCCCGGTGGTGCCGTTCGACCTCGCGGATCAGCGCCGCCGGGTCGTCGAAGGCCGCGCCGCGGATCTTCACGGCCAGCTCGTGCCGGACGCTGTCGGGCTGGATCGGCTCGTGGAGCCAGGCGGCGAGGGCGGCCCGGCCGGACCCGGTGACGGAGTGCTCCCGCTTGTCCGGCCGCGCCTGCTGCGCCACCTCGCGGACCTCGACCCAGCCGTCGGCCTCCATGCGCTTGAGCACGCGGTAGATCTGCTGGTGGGTGGCGGTCCAGAAGTAGCCGATGGACCGGTCGAACCGGCGGGCCAGCTCGTAGCCGGAGCCCGGCTGCTCCAGCAGGGAGACGAGGATCGCGTGCTCAATCGCCATGCCCCGATCCTTCTATGCAACTCGGTGCATAGACAAGCGTCGCCGCCCCGGTGAGACGCGGCTCACCCGGGACGGGTGCTGTCCGGGGAGGGGAACGCGCGGGGAGGACGGGAGGGAAGGGGGAACCGACGTGGGCAGTTCTCGGGGGGGGTGCGCCGCGGGCGGGCCCCGTCACACAGGGCGATGCCCGCCCGGTTTGACGGGGGATGCAAACCGGGCGGGAGCTCTCAACTCGCGCTGTGGAGCTTACTGTAGGCAGCCGCCACTTGGGTGAGCCAGGCGACTTCCGCGGTGAAATTGTCCGTATCGCGGTCGTTGAAGTCGCCGTCGTCCTTGCTGTCGTGCGGGACGCGGCCGGTCCGTTTGGCGACGAGGGCCCGCTTGATCTGGGCCGCTTCCGTGAACGCCTGCCGCGACTCCCCGCTCGGCTCCCGGCCGCCCGCGCCGCCGATTCCGCCGGCGCCGCCCCCGCCCCCGCCCTCGGCCTCCGCCGTACGGTCGATGTACGGGCGCAGGTCCCGCCAGCCGTCCCGTATCTCGACGATCCGCCGGTGGAGCCGGTAGTCGAGGTCGGAGAACGAGGCGCCCGGCGGCTCCAGGGCGATGTCGGGGCAGGACTCGTACAGGTCCCGCCACAGCGGGTAGAGCGCCCGGTACGAGCGGTACGTGCGGATCCGTCCCAGCAGCCGGGCGGCCGACGGGGCCCAGGACGGCATCGCCAGGCTCAGCGAGAGGGTGACGATGCCCAGCGCGTTGAGGACGGAGGCGACGGTCTCCTTGCGCGTCCCGATCTCGACCCCGGCGGCGATGGTGAGCACGTTGACCGTCCTGACCAGGCCGTACAGGAGCAGGATGGCCACCGCGAGGGACAGGACGCGCAGGGCCCGCCGCAGCGAGGCGTTGGCGGTCATCCGGATGTAGGGGCCGCACTGGCGGAACATCGTGACGCAGGGGACGGCCTGGGAGGCGATGAAGGCCAGGAGGTACGCGAGGAGCAGCGGATCGCCGCTGCCGTCGAAGTCCAGCGGCGCCCGGCGGGGGCCGTCGGCCAGGAAGAACAGGGCCGTCAGGAGCACCTCGAGGGCGATGCCCGTGGCCACCCAGAACCGCGTCTTGCGCACCGCCTCCTCACCGACGGCCGCCCACCTCAGCAGGATGATCTGCGCGCTGATGCAGAAGGCGACCGCCGCGAGGTGCATGAGGAGGATGGCGAGGTTCCCGACGCCGAGGAAGCGCGCGTGCTCCATCGCGACGGCGCCCATCGTGAAGGTGAGGCACTGGAACAGCAGGGTCGTGATGAGGGTGCGGTAGCCGGCCTCCCGCCAGCTGCGCCGTCCCTGGCACAGCCGGTAGGCGAGCGCGGCGTACGACGAGAGTGCCGCGATGACGAAGCAGAGGGTTCTGGTGGTGTTCAACGTCCTGGTTTCCTACGGGTACAGCACAAGCGGCGGAGCGTGCGGCGGAGCGAGCGGTGAACGGTTCGGCGGTTCGGCCGGCGCGCCGGGCGGGGCGGCCGTGACAGAAATGGGCAAGAGATCGAAGGCGGAAACGGGGACGACACAATCATGGAAGCATGACTGATGCCGTTTCCCGACCCTCCGGAATCGACGCGCTCACCGATGTCTTCGACGCCGTGTACCGCGGCGAGAGCCCCTTCGGCACCCGTCCGCCCTGGGACATCGGCGCCCCGCAGCCCGCCCACGTCGCGGTCGAGGCGGCGGGACTCGTCAGCGGGGCGGTGCTCGACCCGGGCTGCGGAACCGGCGAGGACGCGCTCTACCTGGCGGGCAGGGGGTACGCGGTGACCGGACTCGACCTGTCGCCGACGGCGATCTCCCTGGCCCGGCAGAAGGCGGCGGAGCGCGGGCTCGACGCCAGCTTCGAGGTCGCCAACGCCCTGGAGCTCACGGGCTACGAGGGCCGCTTCGACACGGTGATCGACTCCGGTCTGGCCCACACGTTCGACGCCGCCGGACTGCGGGCGTACGCGGCGGCGCTGCACCGCGCCTGCCGCCCGGGGGCGCTCGTGCACGTACTGGCGATCAGCGACCGCGGGGCCGAGGAGACGCAGGCGCTGCTGGCCGCGGCGATCGAGGGCATCCCGGCGCACCGGCCCGAGGGGGACGCCGGGCCGCGCGGCAGCCAGGGGTCCGCCGACCACCTCCGGGACGGCTTCGCCGACGGCTGGGCCGTCGAGTCCGTCACCGACTCCCGGATCGGCGGAGTGCTCCCGACGACGGCGGAACCCCACGAGGCGCACGCCTGGCTCGGCCGGTTCCGCCGCGTCTGACCGGCGTCCACGCACGTCCGAGGCGCGCATCCGGCGCGCGTGAAGGTGAGGGAACGTGAGAGTACGAGCGGGCGCCTGGCTCCGGGCCGCGGCGCCGTCCCTGCGGGCGGCGTCACCCTCCCTGCGGAGCCGGACCGTGCGGCGGACCGGCCTCTCGGCGGGCGGCGCGCCGGCCTCACCGGCCGGCAGGGCGGCCCTGCGGGTCGCCGGCCGGTTCGGCGCGGCCTACGCGGGGATCTACTGCCTGACGACGCCCCAGATCTACCTGGCCCTGCGCGGCGGCGGTCTCGGCCACCTCCAGTCGGCGGCCGACGCCTGGGCGAAGCGGTGGGAGATCCGGCCGGTGCGGGACTGGGTGGCCTCGCACGTGTTCGGCACCGAACTGGGCGAGGGCGGGCGCTTCGACGGCGGCGACGACCGGCACGCCTGGGTCGGACAGTTCTGCTGGCTGGCGGCGGCCGCCGCCGCCACGCCCGTCTGGTCCGCGCTGGACCGGCGTCCGGGTCGGTACGCGACCTCGGACCCGTGGTTCCGGCTGGCGGTGCGGCTGTGCCTCGCGGGGCAGATGTTCCACTACGGCGCGGCCAAGGCCGTCCCGCTGCAGTTCCAGCTGCCGCTGTCCAAGCTCGTCGAGCCGTTCGGCCGGTTCAGCCCGATGAGCGCGCTGTGGGCGCAGTCGGCCTCCTCGGAGACGTACCAGATCCTGCTCGGCTGCGCGGAGATCGCCGGCGGTCTGCTGCTGATCCATCCCGGGACGACCACGGCGGGCGCGCTGCTGTGCGCGGTGGAACTGGCCCAGGTGTTCCTGCTGAACATGACCTTCGACGTGCCCGTGAAGATCCACTCGTTCCATCTGCTCCTGCTGAGCCTGGTCCTGCTGGCGCCGGAGTCGGGGCGCCTGGCCCGGGTCCTCCTCTCGGACGGGGCGGTCCGCCCGTCGCCGCTGCCGGAGCTGTTCCGCTCGCGCGGCGCGAACCGTGCGGCCGCGGCCGTGCAGGTCGCCGCCGGGCTGTGGATGCTGCGTGCGCAGCTGCGCAACGACCGGACGTTCTGGAAGACGTACGGCGGCGGGCGGGAGAAGCCCGAGCTGTACGGCATCTGGGACGTGGACGAGTTCTCGGCCGACGGCCGGGAGCACCCGCCGCTGGTGACCGACACCGAGCGGTGGCGGCGCGTCGTGTTCGAGTCCGCCGATGCGGTGACCGTCCAGCGCATGGACGACTCGCTCGACGGTTACCTCGCGGCCGTCGACGCGGCCGCCGGTTCGGTGACCCTGCTCAAGACGACCGATCCCGGGTGGAACGCGGTCCTGAAGGCGGAGCGGCCCGCGGACGGCTCGCTGGTGCTGGAGGGCGACGTGGACGGCCGGCGGCTGCGGCTGCGCCTGCACCGGGTGGATCCCGGCTCGTTCCCCCTCGTCGGGCACGGCTTCCACTGGGTGCAGGAGAGCTCCTCCCTGCGGTAGCCGGCGGCCGGACCCGTCCCCGCGTGGATCCCGCCGACACCGCCGACACCGCCGACGGAAGGTACCGAAGCATGCCCTCGCACACCGAGACCGAGACCGTCATCGTGGGGGCCGGCCCCGCCGGGCTCACGGCGGCGCTCGCCCTGGCCCGTTACCGCCAGCGGGTGATCGTCGTGGACAGTCACCACGCACCGCGCAACAGCGCGTCGCAGGGCGCCCACGGACACATCGGGATGGACGGCGCCACTCCCGCCGACATGCGGGCGCTCGCCGGGAAGGAACTGTCCCGGTACGCGACCGTGGAGCTCCGGGAGGCGCACGCCGACAGCGTCCGCGTCGCGGACGGCGGCGGGTTCCGGGTCGTCCTCGACGGCGGCGACACCGTCGGCGCGTCGAGCGTCGTGCTCGCCACCGGTGTCGTCGACGTCCACCCGGCGCACGTGGAGGGGTTCTCGGCCTGCTGGGGCCGCACCGTGATCCACTGCCCGTTCTGCCTCGGCGAGGAGAACGCCGGCCGGCGCTGGGGCATCGTCGTCGACAACGCCGACCTCGCCGCGCTCTCGCCGGTGGCGTTCCGGGCGTGGACCGGCGACACCGTCGCCATCTGCCCGGCGTCGATGCCCGGCGCCGACGGCGCGCGTACGGCGGCCCGGGCCAGGGGCGGCGACCTCGTCACGGGCACGATCAGCCGCCTGCACCACCGGCGGGGATCGCTGTACGCCGTCGAGTTCGACGACGGCCGCGTCCTGGAGCGGGACACCCTGGTGTGGACGCCGCGGCAGCGGCAGCAGCCCGTCGTCGCGCGCGCGATCGAGGAGCTGGGGGTGGCGGGGGGCGGCCCCCGCGGGGGCGGGGGGGGGGCGCGCCCCGGGGCCCCCCGCGCCCGCGCGGGAGGCGCGCGCGGGCCCGCCCCCCCCCGGGGGCGCGC
>NZ_JBVJGW010000016.1:66297-70379 GCF_055587105.1 Streptomyces sp. NPDC048461
GCCGGGGCGGGGCACCCCGGGGTGGGCCCGCCGCGGCGGGGGCCGCCCCCGGGCGGCGCGCGCGCGAGCGCGGGGGGGGGGGGGGGGGTCCCCCCCGCGGGGTTGGGGGGCGCCCACGCCGACCGGTGCACGAGCGTCCCGGGCCTGTACGCGGCCGGGGACCTGACCAGCCGGTGGAAGCAGTCGGTCACCGCGTCGGTCGCCGCGGGCGCGGCGGTCGCCGACGCCCTCCACGTGGCGGAGGTCCAGCGCGCCGTCCTGGGCTGAGCCGGGCCGGGCGCGCGGCGTGCCCGGGGTCTTGCCGACATCTGTCGCGGTCTTCCCGGGACCCGGCGCGGCGCGGAAACCATGGGCCGGACGGGCCGGCGAGAGCCTACGAGAAGGGCGGAGCATGAAGCGGATACGGGAACGGGGTTGGGTGCGGTCGCTGGCCGCCGTGGAGGGTCCCGGCGTACGTGTGGTGTGCTTCCCGCACTCCGGGGGGTCGGCGGCGTCCTTCGGACCGTGGGCGGACGTCATGCCGCCCGGCGCGGAGCTCCTGGCGGTCCAGTACCCCGGCCGCGGCGACCGGTTCGGGGAGCCGTGCATGGACGACCTGCCCGCGATGGCGGAGCGGGCCGCCGCGGAACTGCTGCGGCTTCCCCCGGCCGACGTGGTGCTGTTCGGGCACAGCCTGGGGGCGCTGGTGGCGTACGAGACCGCCCTGGTGCTGCGGGACGCGGGGAGGGAGCCGCGCCGGCTGTGCGCGTCCGCGACGGCGGCGCCCGCCCTGTCGGGCGGCGGCACCCTGCACCTGATGCCCGACGACGCGTTCTGGGCGACGCTGTGCGAGCTGGGCGGCATCGAGCCCGGGATCGCCGAGCACGCCGAACTGCGCGAGCTCCTGCTGCCGACGCTCCGCTCGGACCTGCGGACCCACGCGGCCTACCGGCCGCGGCCCGGGATCCGGCCGCTGTCCTGCCCGGTGAGCTGCTACCACGGCGAGGGCGACCCGCTGGTGGACGAGCCGGGGCTGAAGGCGTGGGCGGAGGTCACGTCCGGGGAGTTCACCCTGCGGGTGCGGCCCGGCGGGCACTTCCACGTGACGACCGACGCCGCGGAACTCGTCGCGGACGTCGTGCGCCGGTGAAGGGGATGCCGCTGTGAACACGATCACCGTGATACCCGGTGACGGCATCGGACCGGAGGTCACCGGACCGGCGCTGGACGTCGTCGAGGCCCTCGCGCTGGGCCTGCGGGTGGACGTGCTGGACCACGTGAACGCGCAGACGTACCTGCGGACCGGCGCCGCGCTGACCGGGTCCGACCTCGACCGGATCCGGGCCGGCCGGGCGACCCTGCTCGGCGCGGTCGGGGACCCCCGGCTGGGCGCCACCGACTACGTGCGGAGCGTGCTGTCCACGCTCCGCACCGAACTCGACCTCTACGCCAACTGCCGCCCCGCGCGGCTGTGGCACGACCGGCTGAGCCCGCTGCGCGACGAGACCCGGCGCGCGATCGACTGCGTGATCGTCCGGGAGAACACCGAGGGGCTGTACAGCGGCGTGGGCGGCGGCCTCCGTACGGGCTCGCCGCAGGAGATCGCCGTCGACGTGGACCTCAGCACCCACCACGGGGTGTCGCGCATCATGGACTTCGCGTTCTCCGTGGCCCGGCGCTCGGTCTGCCTGGTCGACAAGGCCAACGCCGTGCGCAACGGCGGCCTGCTGTGGCAGCGCTGCTGGCAGGAGGCGCGGGAGCGGCACCCCGGGGTCGCCACCTCCCACCTGTACGTGGACGCCGCGGCGATGAACCTTGCGACCGACCCGACCGTCTTCGACGTCATCGTCACGAACAACTCCTACGGCGACATCCTGAGCGATCTGACGGCCGCCCTCGCGGGCGGCATCGGCGTGGCCGCGTCGGCGAACGTCAACGCGGTCACCGGGCAAGGCCTCTTCGAGCCGGTGCACGGCAGCGCGCCCGACATCGCGGGGACCGGGGTCGCCAACCCCTTCGGCGCGATCCTGTCCGCGGCGCTGCTGGTCGAGCACCTGGGCCACGCCCGCGAGGCCGAGGCCGTCCGCCGGGCCGTCGGGGCCGCCGTGGACGTCGGGCGGGTCACCCGTGACCTCGGCGGCCACCTGAGTACGAAGGAGGCGGGCGCCGCGGTTCTGGCCGAACTGCGGCAGCCCGGTGGACCGACTGCCGGACGGGGGAACGGCCATGCGCACGCAGGGACATGACGGAGGTCGCACCGGCGGCGACCCGGAGGTGGTCATCGTCGGGGCCGGCCTGGTGGGCACGGTCGCGGCCATGTACCTGGCTCCCCGGTCCGGGCCGGTCACGGTGCTGGAGAAACGGGCCGACCCGCGGCGCGGCCCCGGCCGCAGCGGTCGCTCCATCACGGTGATGCTGTCCGCGCGCGGCTGGCGCGTCCTGGCGGACCTCGGTCTGGAGGAGGCGGTGCGCGCGATCAGCGTTCCGCTGCACGGGCGCTGCGCGCACCTGGCCGACGGTGCTTCGCACGTGACGCCGTACAGCCGGGACCGGCGGCCGATCTGGTCGGTGGAGCGCGAACGGCTGCACCGGCTGCTGCTGGACGCCGCGGAGGCCACTGCCGGCGTGCGGATCCGCTTCGGGCAGCGCGTGCACGCCGTGGACCTGGAGGAACCGGCGGTGCTCGTCGAGGACGGGGCGGGCCGCCGCCGGGTGTCGTGCCGCCGGGTGCTGGGCTGCGACGGCGCCCATTCCACGGCCCGGGGCGCCCTGGCCGCCCGCGACGTGCGCTCCGAGGTGCGGAACCTGGAGCTGGCCTACCAGGAGATCCAGGTGCCGGGCGGCTGGCTCGACCGCTCCACCATGCACTACTGGCCCACCGGTGACGCCATGTTCGCGGCGTTCCCGATGCCGTCGGGAGAGTTCGCCGGCTCCCTCTTCATGCGCCTCGACGGGCCGGCGCCCTCGTACGCGTCGGTGGCGAACGGGCCCGAACTGGCCCGGGTGTTCGCCGACCGCTTCCCCGAACCGACGGCCAACATCCCCGACCTGGCAGCGCAGCTCGCCGCCAAGTCCGTCTCCACCATCTCGACCGTCACCTGCGAGCGGTGGGTCTGGCGGGACACGTTCGCGCTGCTCGGGGACGCGTGCCACGCGATGGCCCCGTTCATGGGGCACGGCATGAACTGCGGCTTCGAGGACGCCCGTACGCTCGTCGACTGCCTGGACCGGGCGGGCGACTGGACGGCGGCGCTCGCCGCCTACGAGAAGGCCCGGACCGAGGACGCGGACGCGATCGCGCACCTCTCCTACCAGCACTACCACACCATGGCCAACCCGCCGAAGGACGAGACCTCCCACGCCGGGGGGATCCTGCGCAAGCGGCTCGGCGACCTCTTCCCCGACCGGTTCGTGCCCCTCTACGAGCAGTGCGCCTTCACCGAGGAGGGTTACGCCTCGATCCTGAGGAGCGACCGGCGCCTCGACCGGCTCGTGGAGGACCTGCTCCACCGGTACGGGACGGATCTCGTCGCGGCGCCCGACAGCCGGCTGCGCGCCTGCGTGCCCGTCGACACCGACACAGTCACCCTGGAGGACTCCGGATGTTCGTGATCCTGTTCAAGTCACGCCTCTCCGAGCAGGCGGGCGAGGACTACTACGCCATGGAGGACGTCATGCGGGAGCGGGTCCGCGCCATCGCCGGCGACGACCTCGTGGACGTCAAGCAGTACACCGGCGAGGACGGGGAGCGCCTCGCCGTCGTCATGTGGCGCAACGCCGAGACCCTCGACAAGTGGCGCCACGACCCCGAGCACCTGGTGGCACAGGCAATGGGCCGCGAACAGTGGTACTCCTCCTACGAGTTGCAGGTCGCCGAGGTGATCCGCAGTTCGAGCCACACCGCCGCCCCGGCGGTGACGCCGTCGGACGCGTCGGCGTAGCGCTCCCCCGCGGGCCGGTCCGCGGACGCGGTGCGGCGCCCGGGCTGCTTCGCCCGGGCGCCGCGCCGCCTGACGGCCGCCCTTCCTCACGCGCCCAAGCCTCAACAGGCGCCCAACATTACACACTCGCCGCCGGACGCGCCGCGGAGCTGCCCCGTGAGG
>NZ_JBVJGW010000016.1:70389-217073 GCF_055587105.1 Streptomyces sp. NPDC048461
CGGCCCGCGCGGGGGGGGCCCGCCCCCCGGGGGCCCCCGCCGGGGGGGGGGGGGGGCCGGGGGGGGGGGGGCCCGGGGGCCCCGCGCCGCGTACGGTCCGCGCTTCCTCAGGCGCCGACGCTTCCTCAGGCGCCGACGCTTCCTCAGGCGCCGACGTACGCGGCGAGGTGCTGCCCGGTGAGGGTGGAGCGGTCGGCGACGAGGTCGGCGGGGGTGCCCTCGAAGACGATCCGTCCGCCGTCGTGGCCGGCCCCGGGGCCGAGGTCGATGATCCAGTCGGCGTGGGCCATGACGGCCTGGTGGTGCTCGACGACGATGACCGACTTCCCGGAGTCGACGAGCCGGTCGAGCAGGCCGAGGAGCTGCTCGACGTCGGCGAGGTGCAGGCCGCTGGTCGGCTCGTCGAGGATGTAGATGCTCCCCGTTCCGGCCATGTTGGTGGCCAGCTTGAGGCGCTGGCGCTCGCCGCCGGACAGGGTGGTGAGCGGCTGGCCGAGGCTGAGGTAGCCGAGCCCGACGTCGGCGAGCCGGCGCAGGATGGTGTGCGCGGCCGGGGTGCGCGCCTCTCCGGACGCGAAGAACTCGACGGCGTCGGTCACGGACATGGCGAACACCTCGCTGATGTCGCGGCCGGCGAGCCGGTACTCCAGCACCGAGGCCTGGAACCGCCTGCCCTCGCAGTCCTCGCAGGTGGTGGCGACACCGGCCATGATCGCCAGGTCGGTGTAGATGACGCCGGCGCCGTTGCAACCGGGGCAGGCCCCTTCGGAGTTGGCGCTGAACAGGGCCGGCTTCACCCCGTTGGCCTTGGCGAACGTCTTGCGGATCGGCTCCAGCAGTCCGGTGTACGTCGCGGGGTTGCTGCGCCGGGAGCCCTTGATGACCCCCTGGTCGACCGTGACCACGCCGTCGCGGCCGGCCACCGAACCGTGGATCAGCGAGCTCTTGCCGGAGCCGGCGACCCCGGTGAGCACGGTCAGCACGCCCAGCGGGATGTCGACGTCGACGTCGCGGAGGTTGTGCTCGGTCGCGCCGCGCACCTCCAGCACGCCGGAGGGCTTGCGCACCGACGGCTTCACCGCGGCGCGGTCGTCCAGGTGCCGTCCGGTGACCGTGCCGCTGGCGCGCAGCGCCTCGACCGTGCCCTCGAAGACGACCTCGCCGCCGGCCGTGCCGGCGTGCGGACCGATGTCGACGACGTGGTCGGCGATCACGATCGTCTCGGGCTTGTGCTCCACGACCAGGACGGTGTTGCCCTTGTCGCGCAGCTGGAGCAGCAGGTCGTTCATCCGCTGGATGTCGTGCGGGTGCAGGCCGACCGTGGGCTCGTCGAAGACGTACGTGACGTCGGTGAGCGCGGAGCCGAGGTGGCGGATCATCTTGGTGCGCTGCGCCTCGCCGCCGGAGAGCGTGCTGGACGACCGGTCGAGGGAGAGGTAGCCGAGGCCGATCTCCACGAACGAGTCGAGGCTCTCGCCGAGCACCGTCAGCAGCGTGCCGACCGACGGCTCGTCGAGGGCGTGGACCCAGGCGGCGAGGTCGCTGATCTGCATCGCGCACGCGTCGGCGATGTTGATGCCCTTGATCTTCGCGGAGCGGGCGGTGTCGCTGAGGCGGGTGCCGTGACACGCGGGACAGACGGCGAAGGTCACCGCCCGGTCCACGAAGGCCCGGATGTGCGGTTGCAGCGTCTCCTTGTCCTTGGACAGGAAGGACTTGTGCACCCGCCCGATCAGGCCCTCGTAAGTGGTGTTGATCCCCTTGACCTTCACCTTGACGGGGTCGCGGTGCAGGAAGTCGTGCAGCTCGTCGGCGGTGTAGTCGCGGATCGGCTTGGCGGGGTCGAGGAAGCCGGACTCGATGAACGACTGCACCACCCAGCCGTCGGGCTTCCAGCCGGGTATCGTGATCGCACCGTCGGCGAGCGACTTGGAGTCGTCGTAGAGCTCGGCGGGGTCGACGTCGGAGACGCTGCCCATGCCCTCGCAGGGCAGGCACATGCCGCCCACGACGCTGAAGCCCTTCTCGATCTTCTTGCCGCCGACCACCAGCGTTCCCGACGCGTCGGCCGAGGCCACGTTGAAGGCGAACGCCTTCTGCGTGCCGATGTGCGGCGTGGCGAGCCGGCTGAACAGGATGCGCAGCAGCGCGCCCGAGTCGGTGGCGGTGCCGACGGTGGAGCGGGAGTGCGCGCCCATCCGCTGCTGGTCGACGATGATCGCGGTCGTGAGACCGTCGAGTAAGTCCACTTCCGGTCGCGCCAGCGTCGGCATGAATCCCTGGATGAAGGCGCTGTAGGTCTCGTTGATCAACCGCTGCGACTCCGCTGCGATCGTGTTGAACACCAGCGAACTCTTGCCCGAGCCGGACACACCGGTAAACACCGTGAGCCGGCGTTTCGGGATCTCGATGCTGACATTCTTGAGATTGTTCTCCCGCGCTCCGTGCACGCGGATCAGACCGTGGCTGTCGGCTGGTTGCAGCGCGGACGGCTGTTCGCCTGTCCCCGTCCCGATGCTCATGTTCTCTCCATCTCTTCGACACGGCACGCCTGTTCATCCGGCCTCTCGGCGTTGCCCCGAACGATCTAACCAGTTGTGAGCCGAACGGCCGGATCTCTTTCGGTATCTTGCCGATTCTCTTTCATCTCTGGCGGACATCTTTCACGCAGGTTGATCGCCTCCTGACCCGCGACAACGATCGGGCACGACGAGTGGCCGTGATCCGGAACCACGTTGCGGGAGGGAAGTCAGGAATGGCTCACACCGGCGTTACGTCCGCGCAGGAGGCCATGTGGCTCGCGCAGGAGCTCGCCCCTGACGTCCCGAACAACGTGGTGACCCTGTGGGAGGTCGACGGCGACCTGGACGTCTCCCTCCTCGGTGCGGCGCTGCGGGCCGCCGTGGCCGAGTCCGGGGCGCTGACGGTGAACTTCCGCCGGGACGGGGACGCGCTGCGGCAGATCTCGCGGGACCCCGGGGGCTGGGCGCCGTTCGCCCTGGACGTGAGCGGCGCCGAGGACCCCGACGACGCGGCCCGCGCCCTGGTGACCGAGTCGGTGCGGCGTCCGTTCGACCTCGCCGACGACGCGCTGTTCCGGTTCGGCTCGATCCGGCTGGGTCCGGCGCGCCACCTCGTGGTGATCGTCTTCCACCACATCCTCACCGACGCGTTCGGCGTCCTCACCGTGCTGTCCCAGCGGATCGCCGAGGTGTACCGGGCGCTGCACGCGGGTTCCTCCGTACCGCCGGCGCCCGCGAGCTCGCCCGCCGACGCGGTGGCCAAGGACGCCGCGTACCGGGCGTCCGGGCGGTTCGCCGACGCCGAACGGTTCTGGCGGGACTACCTGGCCGGCGAGCCGACCCCGGCGCGGCTCCCGGCCGGGGTCCGGCCCGCCGCCCCCTCGGATGCGCCCGCCCCCGCGCCCGCCCCCGCGTCCGCCGTCCCGGCCTCCGCCGGTGGCCCGGAGGCCGCGGCCCGGTACTGGGACGGGCTCACCGAGCCGCTGGGCATGACCACCTTCACCGCCACCGTGCCGGCCGCCGAGCACGTCGGCTGGGCGCGCGCCGCCGAGTCGCTGGGCACCAGCGTCCCGGACCTGCTCGCCGCGGCGGCCACGGCGTTCCTGCACCGGGTGTGCGATCTGCCCAGGCCGCTGCTGACGATCACCGTGAACCACCGCACCGGCGCCACCCGGCGCGCGCTCGGCATGCTCTCGAACCGGCTGCCCCTCCAGGTGGAGGTGCCGCCCGCGGCGGACCTGGCGGAGCTGGCCGACGCGGTCGGCCGGGAGCGGCGGCGGGTGCTGCGGCACGCCCGGCACGAACTCGCCCTGATCAAGCGGGCGGCCGGGCACGTGGGCGGGACGCGCGGCCCGTTCGGCGCCATCGTCAACGTGATCCCGTTCGTCGGGACGCTCGACCTCGCGGGCAGCACGGCGCGCTTCGCGGGCGGCACGTTCGGCCTGGTCGACGAGGTCATGATCTGCGCGTACACCGACGGCCGGGCCGACAGCGACCTGTTCGTCCGCTTCGACGCCCCCCGGTCGCTGTACGACGCCCGGGACGTCGCCGGCCTCGCGGCCAGGTTCACGGCCTTCGTCCGCGCGGCCATGGCCGAACCGGGCACGCCGGTCGCCGCGTTGGACCTGCTCGGCGCCGGGGAGCGCCGCGCGCTGCTCGCCGGCTGCGCGGGCCCCGAGGCCGACCCGGCGGACGCGACCCTGGCGGAGCTGCTGGAGCGCCAGGCCGTCGCCACCCCCGACGCGGTCGCGGTGAGGTACGAGGACACCTCCCTGACGTACCGGGAACTGGCCGAGCGGTCCGGCCGCCTGGCCCGCGTCCTGACCGAGGGCGGCGCGGGGCCCGAACGGTTCGTCGCGGTCGCGGTCCCCCGCTCGCCCGAACTCGTCATCGCCCTGGTCGCCGTGCTCAGGGCCGGGGCCGCGTACGTCCCGGTGGACCCCGACTACCCGGCCGCGCGGGTGGAGTTCATGCTCCGCGACGCGGCGCCGGCGATGCTGCTGACCGTCAAGGGCACCGCGGACCTGCTGCCCCGGACCGGCATCCCCGTGATCACGGTCGACGAGACGCCGCCCGCCGGCGGCCCCGCCCCGGTCGTGGCCCGCTCCGTCGGGCATCCGGCCTACATGATCTACACCTCGGGGTCGACCGGCCGGCCCAAGGGCGTCGTCGTCACGCACGGCGCGATCGTCAACCGGCTGCTCTGGATGCAGGACCACTACCGGCTGGACGCCTCCGACCGGGTGCTCCAGAAGACCTCGGCGTCCTTCGACGTGTCGGTGTGGGAGTTCTTCTGGCCGCTGATCACCGGCGCCACCCTGGTGGTGGCGCGGCCGGACGGGCACCGCGATCCCGGCTACCTCGCGGAGCTGGTCCGGCGGGCCGGCGTCACCACCCTGCACTTCGTCCCCTCGATGCTCGCCGAGTTCACCGCGGAGGCCACCGCCGCCGCCTGTACCGGCCTGCGCCGCGTCATCTGCAGCGGCGAAGCCCTGCCGGCCGAACTCGCGGCGGCGTTCCACCGGGTGGTGGGGGCGCCCCTGCACAACCTGTACGGGCCCACCGAAGCCGCGGTCGACGTCACCGCCTGGCGGTACCGGCCCGGCGCCCGGACCGTCCCGATCGGAACGCCGATCCGCAACACCGCGCTGTACGTCCTGGACAGCCGGCTGCGGCTGGTCCCGCCCGGGGTTCCGGGCGACCTGTACATCGCGGGCGAGGGGCTCGCCCGCGGCTACCACGGCCGCGCGGCCCTGAGCGCGGAGCGTTTCGTCGCCTGCCCGTTCGGCCCGCCCGGCCGGCGCATGTACCGTACGGGCGACCTGGCGCGCTGGAACGCCGACGGCGAGCTGGAGTTCACGGGCCGCGCCGACCAGCAGGTGAAGGTGCGCGGGTTCCGCGTCGAGCCCGCAGAGATCGAGGCCGCGCTGGCCGCCCACCCGGGGGTGTCCCGGGCGGCGGTCCTGGCCCGGCCGAGCCGCGGCGCCGACGGCGCCGTCCAGCTCTTCGCGTACGTCGTGCCCACCGCGGGCGCCGGGCCCGGCGGGGCCGGCGCGGACTGGGACCTGCACGCCGGCCTGGACGCCGCCGGACTGCGGGGCTTCGTCGCGGCCCGGCTGCCCGCGCACCTGGTGCCCGCCGCGTTCGTCGTACTGGACCGGCTGCCCCTGACCGCGAACGGCAAGCTGGACCGGGCGGCGCTGCCCGAGCCGCAGTACGCCACCCGGGCCCACCGGCCGCCGCGCACCGCCGGGGAGCGCGTCCTGGCGGCCGCGTTCGCCGAGGTGCTCGGAATGGACCGGATCGGGGTGGACGACGACTTCTTCACGCTCGGCGGCGACAGCATCCGGGCCATCCAGGTCGTGGCCCGCGCCCGAGCGGCCGGCCTCGCGTTCGGCCCGCGCACCGTGTTCGAGTGTCGTACCGTCGCCGCGCTGGCCGCGGCCGCCACGCGCGACACCACGCCGCCGCCCGTCGAACCCGAGGGCGGCGGCGTCGGTCTGCTGCCCCTGCCGCCGATGGCCCGGATCGTCGCCGAGCACGGCCCCGGGCTGGACCGGCTCGCCCAGTGGCTGGTGCTGGAACTGCCGGACGGCATCGGCCCCGACGGCCTCACCGCGACCGTGCGCGCCGTCCTGGACCGGCACGACGCACTGCGCTCGCGCCTGACCGGCGAGGGGCTGCTGGTGCACCCGCCGGGCTCTCCCGACGCCGCCGGCCTCGTCAAGCGGGTGCGCTGTCCGGGCGACTGGCACGGCGCCGCGTGGCAGACGCTGCTGCGCGCCGAGGCCGCAGAGGCGGTGGACCACATCCGGGCCTCGGAGGGCCGGATGCTGCGGCTGGTGTGGTTCGAGCCGGAGACCGCGGGCCCCGGAAGGCTGCTGGTCGCAGCCCACCACCTGGTCGTCGACGGGGTGTCGTGGCGGGTGCTGCTCCCCGACCTCGCCGAGGCCTGGCGGCAGGTCCGCACCGGTACGGCCCCGGTCCTGCCGGCGGTGGGGACCTCGCTGCGGCGGTGGCTGGGCGCGCTGGCAGAGGAGGCGGTGCGGCCCGCACGGGAGGCGGAGCTCGGGCTCTGGCGCGACCTGCTCGCCGCCCCCGTCGCGCCGGTCGGGTCCCGGCCGCTCGACCCGGCCGTGGACGTCGCCTCGACGGTGGAGACCGTACGGGTGGAACTCCCGGCCGATCTCACCGAGGCCGTGCTCGCGTCGGTGCCGGCCGCCTACCGCGGCGGCGCGGACGACGTCCTGCTCACCGCCCTGGTGCTGGCCCTGGCCCGGCACCGGCGGGGCGTGACGGACGGCGCGACCGTGGTCCGGCTGGAGGGGCACGGCCGGCAGGACGAGCTGCTGCCGGGCGCGGACCTGTCCCGTACCGTCGGCTGGTTCACCACCGCGCACCCCGTCCGCTTCGACCTCTCGGGGATCGACGTCGACGAGGCGATCGCGGGCGGGGCGGCCGCGGGCGAGGCCCTGGGGCGCGTGAAGGAGCAGCGGCGCGCGATCCCCGACCACGGCATCGGCTACGCCCTGCTGCGCCACCTCAACGACCGGACGGCGCCGGTGCTGCGCCCGTACCCGGCGGACGAGATCGGTTTCAACTTCCTGGGCCGCTTCTCCTTCGACGGTCCGCGGGCCGGGCGCGGCGCCGGGTGGACGCCTGCCCCGGAGTGCCCCGAACTCGTCGCGGCGCCGGGTCCCGACATGCCGGCGCCGAGCGCGCTGGAGCTGAACGCGCTGGTCACCGACACCGGTGACGGACCGCGGCTGACGGCCCTGTTCTCCTTCGCCACCGGCGTGCTCTGCGCCGACGAGGTCCGCGAGCTGTCCGGCACCTGGTGCGCGGCCCTGCGGGGGCTGCGGGCCCTGGTGGCGGCGGGCGGGACCGGGATGACGCCGTCGGACGTCGCCCTGGTGGAGGTCGGGCAGTCCGAACTGGACTCCTGGCGAGGGCGCTTCGGACGGGTGGCCGACGTGTGGCCGCTCACGCCGCTCCAGGCGGGGCTGCTGTTCCACACGATGCTGGAGGACACCACCGAGGGCTACCGCACGCAGTTCGTGTTCCGGCTCGCCGGTCCGGTGGACGCGGACCGGCTGCGGGCCGCGGGCCAGGCGCTGCTGGACCGCCATCCGAACCTGCGGGCGGCGTTCCTGCCCGGCGCCTCGGGCGATCCCGTACAGGTCGTGGTGGACGGCGTCCGGCTGCCCTGGCGGCACGTGGACCTCACCGGGGACCCCGCGGCGCCGGCGCGGCTGGAGCGCGTCCTCGCCGAGGAGCGGGACGCCCGCTTCCGCCCCGACAGCCCGCCGCTGCTGCGGCTCACCCTCGTGACGCTGGGGCCGGACCGGGCCGAGCTCGCCCTCACCGCCCACCACGTGCTGTTCGACGGCTGGTCGGTCCCGTTGATCGAGCGGGAGCTGATGCACCTGTACGCGGTGGGCGGCGGCGCCCCCGATCCGGTGCGCCCGCACGGCTACCGGGACTTCCTGGGGTGGCTGTCGGGGCAGGACCGGGAGCGGTCGGCCCGGGCGTGGGCGGCGGAGCTGGCCGGTGTGGCCGGGCCGACCGTCCTGGCGCCCGCGGTACCCGCGACCGGAACCGGCGGCGACGGCGGAACCGGCAGCGACAGCAACGGCAACGGTCAGGTCGACGCGGCCCTGACCCGCGAGGACGCCGCCCGGCTGGCGCGCCGGGCCGCGGAGTGGGGGGTCACCCCGAACACCCTGGTGCAGGCCGCGTGGGCCCTCGTCCTGGCCGGGCTGACCGGGGGCGACGACGTGCTGTTCGGTACGACGGTCTCCGGCCGGTCGGCGGAGCTGCCGGGGGTGGACTCGACGATCGGCCTGTTCATCAACACGGTGCCGGTGCGGGTGCGGTGCACGCCGACGGACACCGTCGCGGAGCTGCTCGGGCAGGTCCAGGACGCCCAGGCCGGGCTGCTGGACCACCACCACCTCGGGCTCGCCGACATCCAGCGGTCCACCGGACTGAGTTCCCTGTTCGACACCCTCGTGGTGTTCGAGTCGTTCCCCGTCGACCGGACCGTTGCCGCGGCGGCCGCGCCGACGGACGTGGTGGTGACCGGCATCCGCCCGTACGCCCCGCCGCACTACCCGCTGACCGTCATCGCGGCGGCCGATCCGCTGCTGCGGATCTCCTTCCAGTACCGGCGCGGCGTCTTCGGCCGCGCCGAGGTGGAGGCGATCGCCGCCCGGCTGACCCGGGTGCTGCGGCAGTTCGCCGCCGCTCCCGCGGCCGTCGTCGCGGAGATCGGCGTACTGACCGACGAGGAGCGGGAGCAGGTCCTGCACGGCTGGAACGACACGGCGGCCCCGCTCCCCGCGGCGACCGTTCCGGAGCTGTTCGCCGCACGGGCGGCTGCGGCGCCGGACGCGGTCGCCGTCGCCTCGGACGGGCGGGTGCTGACGTACGGGGAGCTGGACGGGCGGGCCAACCGGCTGGCGCACTGGCTGATCGGGCAGGGGGTGGGGCCCGAATCGCGCGTGGTGGTGCTGCTGCCCCGCTCGCCCGACCTGGTCGTGGCGCTGCTGGCGGTGTGGAAGGCCGGCGGCTCGTACGTGCCGGTGGACCCGGAGTATCCGGCCGCCCGGGTGCGGGCCGTGGTCGAGGACAGTGCGGCGGTGCTGGTGCTGGACCCGGAGCGGCTGGCCGGCGCGGACCTGTCGGCCCTCCCCGGGCACGCCCCGCGGACCACGGCCGGCCCGGACCACGCCGCGTACACCATCTACACCTCCGGCTCCACGGGGAAGCCCAAGGGCGTGGTCATCGAGCACGGTGCCCTGGCGAACCTGCTGACCGGCATGCAGGAACGGTTCCGGCTGTCGCCGGACGACCGGATGCTGGCCGTCGCCACCGTCGCGTTCGACATCGCGGCCCTGGAGCTGTTCCTGCCCCTGCTGACCGGGGGGCGGACCGTGCTGGCCGGCAAGGACCTCCTCACCCGGCCCGAGGCGCTGCACGACCTCGTGGACCGGGCCGGGATCACCGTCATGCAGGCCACCCCGGCCCTCTGGCAGGTGCTGGTCGCCCACGCCCCGGCCTGCCTGACGGGCCTGCGCGTGATCACCAGCGGCGAGGCCCTGCCCCCGTCGCTGGCGGCCGCCCTGTGCGAGCGCGCCGCCGAGGTCACCAACCTCTACGGGCCCACCGAGGCCACGATCTACTCCACGGCGGCCCGGCTCGGTCCGGGCACCGCCGGCATGCCCCCCTCCATCGGCGGGCCCGTCGCCAACGGCCGGGTCCTCGTCCTCGACCGCACCCTGCGTCCCGTGCCGCCGGGGGTGACCGGCGACCTGTGGATCGCCGGGCACGGCCTGGCCCGCGGCTACCACGGCCGGCCGGACCTGACGGCGGAGCGGTTCGTGGCGAACCCGTTCGGCCCGCCGGGCACGCGCATGTACCGCAGCGGGGACCTGGCCCGCTGGACCCGCACGGGCGAGGTGGAGTACCTCGGCCGCTCCGACCACCAGATCAAGCTGCGGGGGTTCCGCATCGAACCCGCCGAGATCGAGCACGTCCTGACCCGGCACCCGGCCGTCCGCCACGCCACCGTCGTCGCCCGCGAGGACCGGCCGGGCGAGCGCCGGCTGGTGGCGTACCTGGTGCCGGAGGCGGGGGGCGAGGTGCCTGCGGCGGAGCGGTTGCGGGAGGTCGTCGGGGAGCGGCTGCCGGCGTACATGGTCCCGGCCGCGTTCACGGTGCTCGCCGAACTGCCGCTGACGCCGAACGGCAAGCTGGACCGGTCGGCGCTGCCCGCGCCCGAGTTCGACGGGGACGCCTACCGGGCCCCGCGGTCGCCGCGGGAGGCCGCCCTGTGCCGCCTGTTCGGCGAGGTGCTCGGCGTGGAGCGGGTCGGCATCGACGACGACTTCTTCGTCCTGGGCGGGCACTCGCTGCTCGCCACCCGGCTGGTGGCGCGGGTGCGCGCGGAACTGGGCGTGGAGGTCCCCATCGGGACCCTGTTCACCGCCCCCACCGTCGCCGAACTGACCGAGCGCTGGACCGACATGTCGGCCTCTTCCCGAAAGCCGCTGCGCAGGATGAGCGAAAGGTAGAAACACCATGATCCCCCTCTCCTACGCCCAGCGGCGGATGTGGTTCATCAACCGCTTCGAGGGCACGTCCTCGACCTACAACATCCCGCTGCTCCTGCGGTTCACCGGCCCCCTGGACACCGGCGCCCTGCGCGCGGCGTTCCTCGACGTGATGACGCGCCACGAGGTCCTGCGGACCGTGTTCGGGGAGGAGGACGGGCGGCCGTTCCAGCGGATCCTCGCCCCCGGCGCGTTCGAGCTGCCGTGGAAGGACTGGGGCAGGGTCGCCCCCGACCGGGTGCCGGGGGTGGTGGCGTCGGTGACCGGCAGCTGGTTCGACCTGTCGGCCGACGTGCCGCTGCGGGGCTGCGTCGTCCAGAGCGGCGAGGACGAGCACCTGCTCGTCCTGGTGATCCACCACATCGCCGGGGACGGCGGATCGCTCGCGCCGCTGGCGCGGGACGTGTCGCAGGCCTACCGGGCCCGGGTGGCCGGCCGGGCGCCGGACTGGGCGGAACTGCCCGTGCAGTACTCGGACTACGCGCTGTGGCAGCAGGAGCTGCTCGGTGACGAGTCCGACCCGGAGAGCGTCCTGTCGGTGCAGACGGCGTACTGGCGCCGGGAGCTGGCGGGGATCTCGAAGCCGCTGCCGCTGCCCCTGGACCGGCCCCGTGCCGCGGTGGCGAGCTACCGCGGCGGTTCGGTGGACCTCGGCCTGTCGAGCGAGCTGCTGGCCCGGGTGGAGGAGCTGGCGCGGGCCCGGGGGGTGACGGTGTCGATGGTGCTCCAGGCGGCCGTCGCCGTCCTGATGCACCGGCTGGGCGGCGGCGAGGACGTGACGGTCGGGTCGCCGATCGCGGGCCGCACCGACGAGGCGCTGAACGACCTGGTGGGGTTCTTCGTCAACTCCTGGGTGCTGCGCGTGCCGTTGACGCCGGAGCGGACGTTCGACTGGGTGCTGGGCCAGGTGCGGCAGAAGGCCCTCGCCGCGTACGACAACCAGGACGTGCCGTTCGAGCGGCTGGTGGAGCTGCTGCGGCCCGAACGGTCGACCGCCCACCATCCGCTGTTCCAGGTCGTGTTCGCGTGGCAGAACAACGTGGCACCGGTCCTTGACCTGCCCGGCCTGACGGTGTCGATGGAGCCCATCCCGACGGGCACGGCCAAGTTCGACCTCTTCTTCAACCTGGCGCCGGACGAGTCGGACGGCTCCGCCGCGGGGCAGATCGAGTACGCCGCCGACCTCTTCGACCCCGGGACGGTGGAGGGGATGGCGGCGCGGTTCGTCCGCCTGGTGGAGCAGGTGGTGGCCGACCCGGAGACCACGGTCGGCGAGGACGCGGAGGCGGCCGGGGCCGCGGAGACGGCCGCGCCCGCGGAGCGGTCCGCCGGCGCGGTGCTCGACGCCGCCGAGCGCCGGAAGATCCTCGTCGAGTGGAACGACACGGCCCGCGACTTCCCCTGTCCGGGTCCCGTGCACCTCCTCTTCGAGGAGCAGGCCGGGTGCCGCCCCGAGGCGATCGCCCTGCGCTGGGCCGGGGGCACCATGACGTACGGCGAGCTGAACGAGCGGGCCAACCGGATCGCCTGGGACCTCAAGGAGCGGGGCGTCGGACCGGAGACCGTCGTCGGGATCGGCGTCCGCCGCGGCCCGGTCATGATCGCCGCCGCATTCGGCGTGCTCAAGGCCGGCGGGGCCTTCCTGCCCCTGGAGCCGTCGCTGCCCGCCGACCGCGTCGCCGGCATGCTGGCCGACGCCGGCGCGGAGCTGGTGCTGTCCACGTCGGACACCGAGCACTGGGAGGTCCCGGACGGCGTCGGGCTCGTCGAGGTGGACCGGTTGGAGGCGTCGTCGGCCGCCCACTCCCCCGGCTCCGCCCGCAACCCGGAGCCGGTCGCAGGGGTGGACAGCACCGCGTACATCATCTTCACCTCGGGCAGCACCGGGAAGCCGAAGGGCGTCTCGGTCACCCACCGTCCGGTGCACAACCTGCTCAACTGGGCCTACCGCACCTTCGGGTTCGGCCCGAAGGACGTCGGTCTGTGCGTCACCTCGCTGGGGTTCGACCTCTCCACCTTCGACATCTTCGGGCTGCTCGGCTGCGGCGGCGGCCTGTACGTCGCGGACGCGGCCCAGCAGCGCGACCCGGAGGTGCTGCTCGACCTGCTGCTCACGGAGCCGATCACCTTCTGGAACTCGGTCCCGACCACCCTCAACCAGCTGCCCCCCGTGCTCTCCGCACGGCCCGTCGAGCCGGGGAGCCGGGGGACGGGCTGCCTCCGTCTGGCCTTCCTCTCCGGCGACTTCACCCCGCTGTCCCTGCCGGACGAGATCCGCAGGGTGTTCCGCAACCTCGAAATGATCAGTCTCGGCGGAGCGACCGAGGCCACGGTGTGGTCCAACTACTTCCGCATCCGCGACATCGACCCGTCGTGGCGCAGCATCCCGTACGGCCGGCCGATCGACAACGCCCGCTACTACGTGCTCGACGACGCCATGGAGCCGGTCCCGGTCGGGGTCGAGGGCGACCTCTACATCGGCGGGGACTGCCTGTGCACCGGCTACGTCAACCGGCCCGAGCTGACCGCCGAGCGGTTCGTCCGCGATCCGTTCGGCGACCGGGAGGGCGACCGGCTCTACCGTACGGGCGACCGCGCCTGCTTCTTCCCCGACGGGAACATCTGCTTTCTCGGCCGCGCGGACAACCAGGTGAAGCTGCGCGGGTTCCGCATCGAGCTCGGCGAGATCGAGCACACCCTGGCCCGCCACCCGGCCGTCCGCCAGGCCATCGTCACCGCCCGCGAGGACCGGCCCGGCGACCAGCGCCTCGTCGCGTACGTCGTCGCGGACCCCGGGTCCGCGGACGGGCTGCGCGGGGCCGGGGACCAGGTCGGCGCGTGGCAGGAGGTCTACGACCAGGCCTACCTGGACGCGGCCGGCGCGGAGCTCGGCGAGGACTTCACCGGCTGGACCGGCTCCGCCACCGGCGAGCCGATCCCGCTGGACGAGATGCGGGCCTGGCGGGACGCGGCGGTGGAGCGCGTCCTGTGCTGGTCTCCGGGCCGTGTCCTCGAACTGGGCGTCGGCTCGGGCCTGTTGCTGGCCCGCATCGCGGGCCGGGTCGAGTCGTACTGGGGCACCGACTTCTCGCCCTCGGTGATCGAGCGCCTGCGACGGCAGGTCGCGGAGGCCGGCCTCGGCGACCGCGTCGAGCTGCGGTGCCGGGCCGCCGACGACCTGTCCGGCCTGCCGGCCGGCACGTTCGACACGGTGGTGCTCAACTCGGTCGTGCAGTACTTCCCCGACGAGCACTACCTGCGGCGGGTCCTGGACGGCGCCTGGGACCTGCTCGCGCCGGGCGGCAGGATCGTGGTCGGCGACGTCCGCCGGGCGGCCTCGCTGCGCCTGCTGCAGACGTCCGTCCAGCGGGCGAAGCACCCCGGCGCGGCCGAGGCCGTGCTGCGCAGCGCGGTCGACCAGGCCGTCCTGCTGGAGCAGGAGCTCGTCGTCGACCCCGAGTGGTTCCTGAACTGGGCGGAGCGGACCGGCGGCGGCGCCGGTGCGGGCGCCCGTGCGGGCGCCCGTGCCGGTGTCGACGTACGGCTCAAGGACGGCACGGCCCGCAACGAGCTCACGTGCCACCGGTACGAGGTCGTGCTGCACAAGCCGGCCGCCGGGCCGCCCGGAGCGGTGCTGCGGCTGGACGCGGTGCCGTGCCTGCCGTGGGACGGGGACCTCGACGCCCTCGCCGACCGGGTGCGCGCGCACGCGGAGCCCGTGGTGCGCGTCGTCGGCGTGCCGAACGCCCGCCTGACCGCGGAGGCGGCGGCGGTGCGCGAGGCGGACGGCGAGGAGGCCGCCGCGCCCGCGACGGAGGCGTCCGAGGCGGCGCCGCTCGACCCGGGCGCGCTCCGGGCGTGGGCCGCGGGGCACGGCTGGGACGCCGTGGCGACCTGGTCGGCACGGGCCGTCGACCGGTTCGAGGTGGTCGTCCACCGGGCCGCCCCGGAGGCCGGCCTGATCACCACCGGCACCTACCGTCCGGCGCCCGGGGAGCAGCGCCCGCCGGTCAACGACCCCGCGGCGGGCGCCGCCGTCACGGCGCTGCTGCCCGCCCTGCGCGCGTACCTGCGGGACGCGCTGCCGGAGTACATGGTCCCCGCCGCGATCGTGCCGATCGCCGGCGTGCCGCTGACGGACAACGGCAAGCCGGACCGGCGCGCGCTGCCCGTCCCGGACTACGCGGCCGCCGGCGCCGGCCGGGCCCCGTCCACGCCCGAGGAGGAGTCGCTGTGCGCGCTGTTCGCGGCGGTGCTCGGGCTCGACCGGGTCGGCGTGGACGACAACTTCTTCTCCGTCGGCGGGCATTCGCTGCTGGCCACCAGGCTGGTCAGCCGCATCCGCGCCGTCCACGGCGTGGAGATCCCGATCCGGGTCGTCTTCCAGGAGCCCACCCCCGCCGCCCTGGCCGCGCACCTGACGGCCGGCAGCGACGTACGCCCGGCGCTGCGGCCCCAGGACCGTCCCGAACGGCTGCCGCTGTCCTTCGCGCAGCAACGGCTCTGGTTCATCCACCGGTTCGAGGGCCCGTCGGCGACCTACAACATCGCACTGGCCCTGCGGATGCGCGGTGAGCTGGACGCGGCGGCGCTGCGCCGCGCCGTGCACGACGTCGTGGAGCGCCACGAGTCGCTGCGGACCGTGTTCGGCGAGGCGGACGGACAGCCGTACCAGCAGGTCCTCTCCCCGGCCGTGGTGCGGGTGCCCTGGCAGGAGAGCACGGTCACGCAGGACGCGCTGCACGGCGTCCTGCACGAGGCGGCGCGCCGTCCGTACGACCTGGCCGACGAGATACCGCTGCGCGCCTGGCTGTTCCGGACCGGCGAGCAGGAGTCGGTCTTCATGATCGGCGCGCACCACATCGTCTCGGACGGCTGGTCGCTGCTCCCCCTCGCGGAGGACCTGACCGCGGCGTACGAGGCGCGCCGCGCCGGCCGCGCGCCGCAGTGGGAGCCGCTGCCGGTCCAGTACGCGGACTACACCCTGTGGCAGCGGCGGCTGCTGGGGGACGGCGCAGACCCGGGCAGCCTGTACCGGCGCCAGCTGGACTACTGGACGACCCGCCTGGCCGGGCTGCCGGAGACCGTCGGCCCGCCCGCGGACCGGCCGCGGCCCGCGGTGGCCTCGTACGCCGGCGCCCAGCTGCCGCTCGACCTCGACGAGCGGCTCACCGAGGGCGTCCGGCGGGTGGCCCGGGACACCGGCGCCACGGTGGCGATGGTGCTCCAGGCGGGCATGGCCGCCATGCTCACCCGGCTGGGCGCGGGTACGGACGTGCCGATCGGCTCGCCCATCGCGGGGCGCACCGACGAGGCGCTGAACCGCCTGGTCGGGTTCTTCGTCAACACGTGGGTGCTGCGGGCGGACACCTCCGGGGACCCCGGCTTCACCGAACTCGTCGGCCGGGTGAAGGAGTCGAGCCTCGCCGCGTACGACCACCAGGACATCCCGTTCGAGCACCTGGTGGAGGTGCTGAACCCGGTGCGGTCCTCCGCGCACCACCCGCTGTTCCAGGTGTGCCTGGCGCTGCAGAACAACGCGCGGCCCGAGTTCGCCCTGCCGGGTCTGGAGGTGACGGAGGAGCCGTTCGCCATGGGCGCCTCGCGGTTCGACCTGTTCGTCAGCCTCCGCGAGGTCGAGGACGAGGGCGGGGCGGCGCGGATCACCGGGTCCGCGGAGTACGCGACCGAGCTGTTCGACGCCGCCACGATCGGCACGCTGATGGAGCGCTGGCTGCACTTCCTGCGCCGGGTCGTCGCCGCACCGGACACGCCGATCGGGGCGGTCGACATCCTCTCCGGCGACCAGCGCGCGGCGCTGGCCGGATGGGGCGGCGGGGGCCGCGCCGCCGGCTTCGCGGCCGGAACGGTCCACGGGCGGTTCGCCGAGACGGCCGCCGCGCGTCCGGAGGCGACCGCGCTGATCTCCGCGGACGGCGAGCTGAGCTGGTCCTACGCCGAACTGGGCCGCTGGGCCAACCGCGTCGCCCACCGCCTGCGGGACCGCGGCGCGGTCCCGGGCAGCCGGGTGGCGCTCGTGCTGGAGCGTTCGCCGCTGCTGGTCGCGGCGATCCTCGGCGTACTGAAGACGGGGGCCGCCTACGTGCCGGTCGACCCCGGACACCCGCGCGAGCGGCTCGACTTCGTCCTCGCGGACCTGGATCCCGCCGTCGTCGTGGACGCCGCCTTCGCCGGGGAGGACCTCGCGGACTGCCCGGACACGCCGCCCGGGGACGGCGGCGTCGGGGAGGAGGCAGTCGCGTACGTGATGTACACGTCGGGCTCCACGGGCCGCCCCAAGGGGGTCGAGGTGACCCACCGCAACGTGGTCGACCTCGCGTGCGACGGCTGCTGGGCCGGTGGCGCCCACCGGCGCGTCCTGGTCCACTCGCCGCACACGTTCGACGCGTCGACGTACGAGCTGTGGGCGCCGCTGCTCGGTGGCGGCACGGCGGTGCTGGCGCGTTCCGGCCGGCTCGACACGGCGGATCTGGCCAAGGTCGTCGCCGAGCGCGGGGTGACCGGGCTGTGGCTGACCGCCGGGCTCTTCGCGGTGATGGCCGAGCAGCACGCGGAGTGCTTCGGCGGCGTGGCCGAGGTGTGGGCGGGCGGCGACGTGCTCTCCCCGGTCGCCGTCCGCCGGGTCCTGGACGCCTGCCCGGGCCTCACCGTGGTGAACGGCTACGGTCCGACGGAGACGACCACGTTCGCCGCCCGGTACCGGATGCCCTCGGCGGACCTGTGCGCCGACCCGCTGCCGATCGGCGGGCCCATGGACGGCACCCGGCTGCTGGTCCTGGACGAGCGGCTGCGGCCCGTGCCGCCCGGTGTGGTGGGCGAGCTGTACGTCGGGGGCGACGGCGTGGCCCGCGGGTACGCGGGACGTCCCGGGCTGACCGCCGAGCGGTTCGTCGCCGACCCGTCGGGGCGGCCGGGGGCGCGGACGTACCGTACGGGCGACCTGGTGCGCTGGGACGCGACCGGGCGCCTGCACTACGTGAGCCGGGCCGACGACCAGGTCAAGCTCCGCGGCTTCCGCGTGGAGCCGGGCGAGATCGAGGCGGTGCTGCGCGAGCGGGACGGCGTGGCGCACGCCGTCGTGGTCCCGCGCCGGGACCGGCTCGGCGAACGCAGCCTGGTCGCGTACGTGGTGCCGGACGCGTCGGCGCCCGACGAGGGCGACGCGGTCGACCACGTCGGGGAGTGGCGCGGGATCTACGACGACATGTACGGCGGGACGGCGGTCGACCGGAGCGGGGTCGGCGAGGACTTCACCGGGTGGAACAGCTCCTACACCGGCGCGCCCATCCCGCTGACCGAGATGCGGGCGTGGCGCGAGGCCGTGCTGGGACGGGTGCGCGCGCTGCGCCCGGAGCGGGTGCTGGAGATCGGGGTCGGCTCCGGCCTGCTGCTCGGACCGCTGGCCTCCGAGGTCGGGGAGTACTGGGGCACCGACTTCTCGGCGCCCGTCATCGAGCGGCTGCGCGCCCAGGTCGCATCCGACCCGCGCCTGTCGGACCGGGTGTTCCTGCACTGCCGGCCCGCCGACGACCAGGACGGACTGCCGACGGGGTTCTTCGACACGGTGATCCTCAACTCGGTCGTGCAGTACTTCCCGGACGCCGGCTACCTCACGCGGGTGCTCGACCTCGCGATGGACCGGCTGGCGCCCGGCGGCCGCATCGTGATCGGCGACGTCCGCAACTACCGGACCCTGCGCCCGTTCAGTGCGGCGGTCCACCGCGCGCGGCAGCCCGACGACGGCCCGGCCGCCGTACGGGCGGCGGTCGAACGTGCGGTCCTGGGCGAGAAGGAACTCCTCGTCGATCCCGGCTACTTCACGCGGTGGGCCGAGGAGCGGCCCGGCGCGGTCGCCGCCGACATCCGGCTCAAGGGGGGCGCGGACCACAACGAACTCACCCGCCACCGCTACGAGGTGGTGCTGCACAAGGGGCCCGGCCGGGCGCTGCGGCTGGCGGACCTGCCGGTGGTGGTGTGGGGTACGGACGTACGGGAGCCCGCGGACGTGGAAGCGGCGCTGGCCCGGCACGGCGGCCACCTCCGCCTGACCCGGATCCCCAACGCCCGGCTGGCCGGGGAGGGCGGCGAGCGGGGTGCTCCCGCCGGGACCCGGGGGGCGGTCGATCCCGCCGTGCTGGAGGCGTGGGGAACCGCGCGGGGGCTCGCGGTGTACTGCACCTGGTCGGCGGAGGCGGCCGACTGCTTCGAGGCGGCCGTGGTGCCCGACGTCGACGCGGCCCGTCTCGACGGGGTGTACCGGCCGGCGGGCACGGCTCCGGCGCGGCTGGTGAACGTCCCCGCGGTGTCGCGGCGGGTGTCGCGGCTGCCGTCGCGGCTGCGGGAGGAACTCGGTTCGCTGCTGCCGGAGTTCATGATGCCCGCCGAGATCATGGTCCTCGACCGGCTGCCGCTGACCGAGAACGGGAAGGTCGACCGCGCCGCGCTGCCCGAGCCCGACCCGACGGGCGGCGAGTACCGCGCGCCGCGCACGCCGCGCGAGGAGGACCTCGTCGCGCTGTTCGCCGAGGTGCTGGGCGTGGACCGGGTCGGCATCGACGACGACTTCTTCGCCTCCGGCGGGCACTCGCTGCGGCTGACCCGCCTCGTCTGGCGGATCCACGAGAAGCTCGGCCTGGACGTGCCGATCCGGACCGTGTTCCAGTACCCCACGGTGGCCGAGCTGGCGAACCAGCTGTCCGCGGACACCCAGGTGGGCTTCGAGGACCCGTTCGCCGGGCTGCTGCCGATCCGCACCGAGGGTGACCGTCCGCCGCTGTGGTGGCTGCACCCGGGCGGCGGGCTGAGCTGGCCCTACATGGGCTTCGCGCGGCACCTGGACGCGTCCTGGCCGATGTACGGCATCCAGGCGCGCGGCTTCGACGGCGCCACGCCCTCGGCCGCCTCCATCGACGAGATGGTCGACGACTACCTGCGGCAGGTGCTGGAGGTCCAGCCGAGCGGCCCGTACCGGCTGCTGGGCTGGTCGTTCGGCGGCACGCTGGCCCACGCCATGGCGGCGGAACTGCAGGCGCGCGGGCACGAGGTGGCGCTGCTGGCGCTGCTGGACGCCGCGCCCGCCGGACACTTCGCGGAACTGGAGCCGGTCGACGAGGCCATGGTGCGCACGTTCCTCGGCAACTACATGGGGCACCTGGCCGGCATGGAGGAGTACCCGGCCCTGGTGGGCACCGCATCGTCGATCTTCGTCCAGCAGATGGAGCAGATGCGGCGGTTCACCTCGCCGAGGTACCGGGGCGACGTCGTCTTCTTCAACGCGCTCCTGGACCCGGAGACCCACGACAAGCGGCAGCTGGAGGTGGAACTCGACGTGCTCTGGCAGGACCACATCGACGGGCGGCTGCTGCGCACCGACATCGCCTGCGCCCACAACGAGATGTACTGGCCGCGGAACGCGGCGGAGATCAGCCGGGTCCTGAACCGGATCCTGCGGGCGGCGCAGTGAGCCCCGCCCGCCGGGCCTCCGCCCCCCTTCCCCGCCGGGGCCCGGCTCCGAGCCCGGCCCCCACCCCGACCGGTGGCACGAGATCTGGAGGATCCCGGTGAGCATCAACCCGTTCGACGACGAGAACGGCACGTTCCACGTGCTGGTCAACGACGAGGGCCAGCACTCGCTCTGGCCCGCGTTCTGCGAGGTGCCGGTCGGCTGGAGGAGCGCCTTCGGCCCGGCCGGTCGGGCGCAGAGCCTCGCCTACGTGGAGGAGCACTGGGTCGACATGCGGCCCCGCAGCCTCCGGGAGGCGATGAACGGTTAGGCACGGCCCAGGCGCGGCAGCGCGGTGCCAGGCGTCCGGAACCCGTCGGTCCTGACGCCTGGCCGCAGCCCGATCGTCCTACCATCGTCGGGGACTGTTCGCGCATGCACAGACGGTTGAGGAGCGGCGCAATTCAGCGACACATGGGCAACCATCCATGAATGCCAAACGGGGGAGGCTTGTGCTGTGGGAGACGCAAACAGCGATGTCATGTTCGTCCGATGGCCGGCGCAGACGGACCTTCGGAATCGATGTAGGAGAGACGGGGTGCCCCGTCTCCTGGTCGTGGAAGGAGGTGCACGACCTCCGGTCTGCAACGATCCATTCGAGGACTGGGTTCGCGCACCCATATCCCGCGATGATTTGGACGCGCGCGTCCGAGCGTTACAGAACCGGCTCGACAGCCACCAGGTTCCGACCCTCGATTCGGCCGGCACACTGTGTTTCGGCCCGCATTCCATCACCATCTCGAATGTCCAGACCGAATTGATGGAACTGTTCATCGAGCACTTCGGCGAGGTGGTCTACCGGAACGAACTCACGCAGCGCCTCGCGGAGCGTGTTCCGAGACCGACCAGGAACTCGCTCGACCTCCACATCATGCGGCTCCGGCGCCGCCTGTCCCCCGTCGACCTGGTCGTCCGTACGGCGTGGGGCCGGGGCTACGTGCTGGAGAACGCGGTCGTCTAGCCGGAGCCCGGCCACGGTGTGCGCCGTTCCCGGCCGCCGCAGCACGGCCGTCGGCATCCGGCTACCCCGCCTCCCTCCGTCCCGATCTGTTTCGGCCACAAATCGGAAGACTGGTGTGTAGTAGTGAAAAAATATCGACAGAGCGCTCATGTGCCTCATGGTTGACGGCCCGTCACCCCACCGGGCGTCGGCCGCCCGGCGCGCGCCGTCGACCGTTCCCGCCGTTCACCCGACGCCTTCGAGCACGGGCTCGCGGAACCCGTCCCGCACCTGCGCGGCGACGGCCGTGCCGTCGCTGACGTGCAGGACAGCGTCGGCGGTGTCGAGCGTCGAGCGGTCGAGCGGGAAGTAGCCCTGCCGCGGATCGGTGTCGGTCCGCGTACGGGCGGGGGCGGCGGACGCGACGTCCGTGGTCAGTCCCCAGGTGTCGGTACGGCTCTGGAGCGAGCCCTCGTACGTGTCCGGCGCGGGGGTCCCGAGCCCGAGGGCCCCGCTGCGGCCGAGGCTGCCGGCGACGAACGTGTACTGGTCGCCGAGGAGGGACCCCACGATGGTGCCCGCACCCGACCAGTTGACGTCCATGTCTCCCTGGCTCCAGGAGCTCCGGTTGTGCTGGAGGTGGAGGTTGTGGGCGAAGACCAGGGTCCCGCCCCGCCGCCCCTCGGTGCTGCGGATGTCGAGGAGGTTCTCCGCCATCAGGGCGTCGCGCACGCCGAGCAGGCGGGAGAGCCGCGCGCTGGGGTCGAGGCGTTCCGCCGACTGCCGGTGGTAGCGCAGCAGGCCGAGGCCGGCGTACAGGTGCGTCTTGGCCCGCAGCCACTCCGCGGGCGGGGCGGCCGGGGCGGGCTCCGGTGCGCGCGCGTGGAGCAGGGTCACCATGTCGTCGGCGATCTTCCGCAGTTTGTCGGCCTCGGCCGTGGCCCCGATCGACGCCTCCGGGTCCATCACCGCCTCCGGCCGGCTCCAGCGCTCGTCGTCGCCGAGGAGGTGCCGGAGGTCGAGGTCGAGCCGCAGGTAGTCGCGGGCGTGTTCGAGATAGCGCCGCGGGCTGGGTGCGCTGACGCTCTCGGTCGGGGTGTCGAAGCCGTGGAAGGCCAGCCGCTCCGCCGGCGGCCGGTCCTGGTTGTGGTCGCGCATCCAGGTGATCAGCCGCCGGTTGTGCTCCAGGCCGCCGAAGTCGTGGGAGAAGCCCTCGCTCATCACCTCGTCGAGGCTGCCGGCCGCGCCCTGCACGAACTCGTTCACGCCGAGCGCGGCCACGCGGTCGGTTTCCAGGGCGACCGACCGGAAGCCGCGGGCGGCCAGTTGGACGAGCAGCTCGTTGCGGACCCATCCGAAGGCGGGTTCCTGGTGCGTCGGCTCGCCGAAGGCCAGTACGCCGCATGAGGCCGTGGCGAGGCCGTGAATGTCCTGTCTCATGTGTCTCAATTGAACCATTGAGAGAACAGTTGAGACTTAGGGCCGCTGTGGCGGTCCAGGATGCCTGAAAGTCTCAAACCGTCGATCAACGAGCCGCGGTCCGGCCCGGTGCGCGGACCCGCCGGCCCGGCGGTGCGGTGCCGGGGTCGAGCAGGGCCATGTACCGGGCGCAGAGTCCGGCCGCGTGCAGCATCGCGAGCCCCCGCGCGGTGAGCCGGTGCCGCCAGTCGTCCAGGGCCGCGGACAGCGCCTGCGTCCCGCCGGCGGTACGGATCTGCTGGACGACGGTGGCGATGTGGGACAGCGGGTAGCCGCCGCGCCGCAGGAGGTGGGCGAGCTCGGCGTCGCGCACGTCCTCCGCGCCGAACGTACGGTGCGCGGTGACCGGCGTCCGCGCGGGAACGAGGATGCCCGCCTCCTCCCAGTTGCGCAGGGTCGCCGGGGTCACGCGCAGGCGCCGGGCGAGTTCTCCGATGCTCAGCGCCCTGGCCCCGGCCGGAGCGGCCGCGGTGGCGGCCGGGCCGGCCGCCAGGTTCTCCAGGGCCCGCCCCACCACGTCCAGCGTCTCCCGGTCGCGCAGGAGCTGGGCGTGGCTGCGGTCGACGGCCGTCAGCGCGGCGTCGGTCTCGCCCGCGTGGAGCGCCGTCATGATCTGCCCGCTCAGCGCGTGGCCGTGCGCGGGGATGAGCGCCAGGTAGGCGCGCAGGGCGGCCGCGTGCGCGGCCGTGTAGGTGCGGTATCCGGAAGGCGTGCGCTCCGCGGGCGGGATGCACCCGGCCTGCTCGTAGTTGCGGACGGCCTGGGTCGAGATGCCGTGCTCCCGGGCGAGGTCCACGGGGCGAAGATGATCCATGGTTTGAGACTTTAGAGGACTTCCTCAGAGCACCGCCCCGCAGAACCCTCAACGTATTGTCTCTGTCTGGTGGAGGTGCTGAAAGGGGGTGCACGGTCCTTCCATGGCGCACGGAGCCCGTCCCCGCAACCGGACGGCCCGCCTCGCGACCGGCGTGGCACGGGCCTACGCTGGTTCCCGTTGCCCGGGTCCACGGACCACAGGAGGCCATGCCGTGAAGCCAGCCCCCCTCCGACTGCGCCGGGCCTGTGCGTCCGCCGCCGCAGCAGGCGTACTCCTCGCCCCGGCGATCGCGGGTTCCGCATACGGGGCGTCTCCCCCGGCGCGGTCCGCTCCCGCGGCAGCCACGCCCTCCCCGTCCGCCACCCCCTCCCCGGCGGACGGCACCGCCTTCGTGCAGCTGACGCCGGCCGTCGCGGCGCAGCTGGACGCGGCCGTGCTCCGCGTCATGCGCGAGGCCCGGGTGCCGGGGGTGACCGTGGGGCTGTGGGCCCCCGGCAAGGGCAGCTACGTGAAGAGCTTCGGCGTGGCGGACAAGGCGACCGGCGCACCGATGACGACCCCGCTGCACGTGCGCATCGGCAGCGAGACGAAGACGTTCACCGTCACCGCCCTGCTCCAGCTCGTGGACCAGGGGAAGGTCGGCCTGGACGACCCGATCGGCCGGTACGTCACGGGAGTTCCGAACGGCGACCGCATCACCCTGCGGCAGCTGGCCGGCATGCGCAGCGGCCTCTTCAACTACAGCATGGACGACGGGTTCATCAAGACGCTGGAGGCCGATCCGCACCAGGGCTTCGTGCCGCGGCAGTTGCTCGACTACTCCTTCAAGCACCCCGTGCAGTTCCAGCCGGGCGCGGAATTCGACTACTCCAACACCAATCTGATCCTGCTCGGCCTGGTGGTCGAGAAGGTCACCGGCCGGCCGCTCCACGAGGTCATCGCGCGGGACGTCGTGGAGCCGGCCGGGCTGCGCAACACGGTCTTCCCCACGAGCCCGGCACTGCCCGCCCCGTACGCCCACGGCTACACGGACCAGACGGCCTCCGGCAAGACCGAGGACTCGACCCACTGGAACCCCTCGTGGGCCTGGGCCGCCGGAGAGATGATCTCCGACCTCCAGGACCTGCGCAGCTGGGCCCGCACCGTGGCCACCGGCACGCTGCTGACGCCCGCGACGCAGGCCGAACGCCTGAAGACCCAGCCGATGGACATCCCGGGGACGGGCTACGGCCTGGGCATCTTCGACGTGCAGGGCTGGATCGGCCACAACGGCTCGATCCCCGGCTACGAGGTCCTGCCCGTCTACCTGCCGCAGGCGCAGGCGACGATGGTCATCCTCCTGAACACCGACTCCCCGTACGAGGGCCAGGAACCCAGCACCCTCTTCGGCGAGGCGGTCACCGGCATCGTGTCCCCCGACCACGTCTACCCCGGCCACAAGCCCCTGGCGCCCGCGAAGTAGCGGCCGTTCAGGCCCCGTCCGCCGGGAGGGCGTACAGCCGGGCGAGGTTGACGACGATCGCCTCCTGGGTGCTGCGGGCGATGACGACCACGGCCTCCTCGGCGGGATCCGGGTTCTCCTCCCGGTGGGGCACGAAGGGCGGGACGAAGACGTAGTCGCCGGGGGAGGTGCGCAGCCGCACCTCCTCGGCGGGTTCGCCCGTGTCGTCCAGAAAGACGAACTCGGGGTGTCCGCTGACCACGTAGATGGCCGTCTCGGACTCGCCGTGGTGGTGGTCGGAGGAGGCGGTCGCGGGAGCGACGTGGGTCTGGCCCATCCAGAGCTTCTCGGAACCGACGGTGTTCCCGCTGACGGCCGCGAACCGCCGCATCCCCCCGCTCTGGGCGGTTCCGCCGTCCAGGGCGTCGGCGCGCACGTGGTGCAGGCGGGTGCGCAGCGGAGCCGTCGGGCGGTCCGGGGCGTCGGGGAGGTGCGGGTGGAAGCCCTCACCGGGAACTGTCAGCGGCTCGCTCATGGCCGGGACGCTAGGGGGGCACCGGAAAAGATGTCAAGAGGTGTCCTTTAGCGTTCACCTGCGGCAACGTTCCCGCAATGAGCGGCGGGGAGCGCCCGGACCCCCTCGGCGGCGCGAGGTGTCGGGCATGATGGGCGCATGCATATCTCCGCGAAGGCGGACTACGCCACGCGGGCTCTCCTGGAGCTCGCCTGTGAGCCTTCCCGCCCGCTGACCTGCGAGGCCATCGCCTCCTCGCAGCAGATCCCGTTCCGGTTCCTGAAGTCCGTGGTGGGCGAGCTGCGGAAGGCCGGCCTGGTGCGCAGCCAGCGCGGCTGCGAGGGGGGGTACTGGCTCGGCAGGCCCGCCGGCGAGATCACCCTGCTGGACGTGGCGCGCGCGGTGGACGGCGAGTTGATCTCGCTGCGCGGCGAGCCGCTGGCCGGACTCGACTACCCCGGTCCCGCCGCGGGGCTGCCCGAGGTGTGGCGGCGGGTCGAGGCGGACGCCGCCGCCGTGCTGGGCAGGGCGACGCTGGCCTCGCTGGTGCCGTCGGCGGCGGCCGGACGGCTGCCCCGCGAGGGCGTCGCGTGACGGCCGCGCCGGGGGCGCCGGGCCCACCGGCGGCCCGGCCCGGGCCGGGCCCGACGGGTGCGCCCCGTACGCCGGACTCCGCGCCCGCGGCGCTCGAAGTCGTGGAGTACACCGATCCGTTGTGCCCCTGGGCGTGGGGATCGGAGCCGGTCTTCCGCCGCCTGCGGGCGGCGCTGGACGGCCGGGTCCGCTGGCGCCGGGTGTTCTGCATCCTCTTCGACGAGGACGACGACCCGGCTCCCGACCCGGCGGCGGAGACCGCCTGGTACGCGCGCTACGTCGAGGACATCACCGTCCACACGGGGGCGCCCCGCGCCGTACGCCTCAGCCGGGTGGCCGCCAGTTCGTGGCCCGCCTCGCTGGTGGCCAAGGCCGCGGAACAGCAGGGATCCGACGTGGCCGAGCGGGTGCTGCGGCGGCTGCGGGAGAGCGTCTTCGTGGTCGGGGAGCCGGCGGACACCGTCGAGCTGGCGCTGGCCGCGGCGGCCGGGGTGCCGGGCCTGGACGCGGCACGGCTGGCGGTGGACGCCGCCGGCGCCGAGGCGCTCGGGCGGGTGCGCGCGGACCGCGCCGAGGCGCGCCGCCCGGTTCCCGACGTGCTGTCCGTACGGGGCACTTCGCCGCACCCCGGCACGGCGAAGGAGACCGGCGGCGGGCACCGGTACGCCCTGCCGACGCTGCTGGTCCGCACCCCCTCGCAGCACCGTGCGGTGCCCGGCTGGCGCCCCTTCGAGGAGTACGCCGCCGCCCTGGCCGAGCTGGCTCCGGACCTCCTCCCGGACACTGAACTCCCGCGCACTGAAAGGGCGTTGGAGCAGTACCGCAGTCTGAGCGAGCCCGAGCGGCGGACACTGGCGCAGGGTCCGTGGCCGCCGGCGCGGGCCGTCCGGGTGGACACCGGCAACGGGCCGCTGTGGCTGCACCCCGACGAGGCCGCGGTGCACCCGGCCACCCGGAACGGCAGTTCTCCGGCCCCTTGAAAGGCCCCTGACCAGCGGCGGGAGCCGTCCCGTCCAATGAGACACCAATTGGTGTCCATTGACAGCCGCCGACGGGTGCCCCCAGGATGTGCCCCATGCTTACGACGCACCCCGGTGTGGTGTGCCGCTACGTGGACCTGCGGCGCACGTCCAGCGCCCTCTGTCGCTGACCCACCGCCGCTCCCGGCCCACCGGCACCTGACCGGCACCTGACCGCCCCCGGCGTTCCCGGTAGCCCGCCCGTCCGCCGAGCCGCGTCCGTCCCGCCCGAGCCCTCCGCTCCGCGCTCCTGCGCACCCCCTCCCCCGCTTCCCCCTTCCCGGCCCGAACCGGTCCGCTTCCGCGGCCCGCCGGCGCCGTACGCCGGCGCCGCGGGACCACCCGCGCACGCCCCGAAGCCGTAGCCGCCCGACCGCCGGCCCCGCGCCGAACGGCCGTGCGCGGTCACCCGGTCGCGCCTCCTCCCCTTCCCCTCCCCTGCCCGGGCCGGGACCAAGTCCAAGGAAAACCAGACATGTCCGCACGCCTCACGCCCCTCAGTCCCGGACCGGACGTCCCGCCGCAGCGCCGCCTCACCCGGCCGCGCCTCGCCGTCCTCGCCACCGCCCTCGTCGCCGTGCTCACCCCCGCCCTCGGCGCCTGCGCCGGAGGCACCGCCGCCGCGAACGGCGGCGCGGGAGGGGGCGGCACCCTGAAGTGGACCTCCTCGTACTTCCCCGCCCACTGGGACCCGGTCGTCTCCGGCAGCGGTGCCCAGTTCCGGGAACTGGCCCTGGTGTACGCCTCGTTGACCCGTACCGACGAGAGCGGCAAGGCCGTCCCGGACCTCGCCGAGAGCTGGGAGTACAACGACAAGGGCGACCAGGTCACCTTCCACCTGCGGCCCGGGCTGAAGTTCAGCGACGGCGAGCCGCTGGACGCCGCCGCCGTCAAGGTCGCCGTGGAGCGGGCGCAGAAGCAGAAGAACTCGGCGCTCTTCGGGGACCTGACCTCGATCCGGTCGGTGGACGCCAACGGTCTGGACGCCGTGCTCCACCTCACCCAGGTCGACTACCAGATCCCCCAGCTGCTCGGTCAGCGGGTCCTGCAGATCGCCAGCCCGAAGGCGGCGGCCTCCCCCGAGAAGCTGGACCAGAACCCGGTCGGCGCGGGGCCGTTCACCATCACCCAGCTGGTACCGGGCACCAAGGCGGTCCTGAAGAAGAATCCCGCGTACTGGGACGCGAAGAACATCCACATCGACAACGTCGAGCTCACCGCGGCCCCCGACGCCTCCACCGTCGTCAACGGCCTGCAGACCGGCGTGTACAACTTCGCCGACATCAAGCCCAGCCAGGCGGACGCGGCCAAGAAGGCCGGCCTGGACGTCTTCGTCCAGCCGGGCTTCAACGCCTCCAACATCAGCCTCAACGTCAACAAGGCGCCGTTCGACAACGCGAAGGTCGTCGACGCGGTGCGGCACGCGGTCAACCGCCAGGAGTTCGTCGACAAGCTCACCTTCGGCTACGGCTCGGTGACCAACCAGCCCTTCCCCAAGGGATACGTCGCCTACGACCCGGAGTCCGAGGGCGCCTACCCCCACGACCCGGCGAAGGCGCAGGCGCTCCTCGCCGAGGCGGGCTACAAGGCCGGTGACATCAAGCTCAACCTGGTCATCCCCGCCGAGGACCCGCAGGCGGAGATCGTCCAGTCGCAGCTGGCCAAGGTCGGCATCACCGTCACCATCAAGATCGACAAGAACTGGTCCACCCCGTTCTTCGCCAAGGACCTGACGTTCTCGCTGTACGGCACCACCGGCCGCGACTCCGCCGCGCAGACCCTCACCGCGCACTTCGGCCCCAACGGCCCGCTCAACCTCAGCTCGCCCTACCAGCCGGCGGCCTTCGAGGCGGCCGTCGCGAAGGTCCGTCAGACCCCGCTGGACGCTCCCGACTACCCGAAGGTGCTGCAGGCGGCGACCCGGGCCGGCCTCGAGAGCAAGGCGCTGGTCTTCACGTACTCCTCGCCGAACCTCATCGCCAAGAGCAAGTCGATCTCCGGCCTGCCCAAGAACCCGGCCCACATCGACTGGACCGGCGTCACCATCTCCGGCCGCTGACACCCCTTCACCACCGAACAGAGAGGAGGCAACCCCGTGACGACGACTGCGCTCCCCGCCGCGGCCGCCCGCCGTCGCGGGGTCGCCGCGACCCGGGTGCGGCACGCGGCGGGCCGCGTCCTGGCCACCGTCGCCCGATCGGTCGCGATCTTCGTACCCGTCTTCCTGGTCGCGACGTTCGTGACGTTCTCGCTGCGCTCGATGAGCGGCCTCAGCCCGGCCCGCATCCAGCTCGGCGAGGACGCGACCCCGGAGGCCATCCACCGGGTGGAGGCCCAGTGGGGGCTGGACCGGCCGTTCCTGGTCCAGTACTGGGACTGGTTCAGCGGCGTCCTGCAGGGCCAGCTCGGCACCAGCTGGGCCAACGGCGCCGACGTCTCCACGCTCATCGGGCTCGGCCTGGGGGTGAGCCTTTCCATCGCGACGTTCGCCCTCGTCATCGGCGTCGTGACCGGCTTCCTCCTCGGCACCGTGGCCGCGCTGCGCCGCACCACGTGGATCGACCGCGCGATCACCGGCTTCGTCACCCTGATCTCGGTGATGCCGGCGTTCGTCGTCGGCATCGTGCTGGTGGCCGTCCTCGCGGTCGGCCTCGGGCTCTTCCCCTCCGCCGGGTACGTGCCCGCGGAGCAGGGCATCGGCCCGTGGCTCGCGCACATCACCCTGCCTGCCGTCGCGCTGAGCTTCGACGTCGTGGCCGACGTCGCCCGGCAGCTGCGCGGCAGCCTCGTCGCCGCCTACCGCGAGAACTACGTGACGGGCGCGCTGGTGCGGGGTCTCGGCCCGCGCCGGATCTTCTTCGGGCACGTACTGCGCAACGGGCTCGGGCCGGTCCTGGCCACGCTGGGCCTGAAGTTCCCCGCCCTGGTCGGCGCGTCCGTCGTGACGGAGTGGATCTTCGGCCTGCAGGGGTTCGGCCGGTTCGCCAACGACGCCGCCCAGGCCGGTGACGTACCGGCCGTCCAAGGCGTCCTCGTGGTGTCGATCGTCCTGGTCGTCACCTTCAACCTGATCGTCAACCTGGTGCTGGCACGCGTGACGCCTGCCGCCCAACGGGGGGTGTGACCATGGTGCGCCGCGTTCTCGCGCTCACGTCCGGACGGACCGCCGTCGCCGTCCTCGCCCTGATCGTCCTGCTCGCGCTCCTCGGTCCGGTGCTCGCCCCGCAGGACCCGCTGGCCACCGGCGACCACACGCTCGCGGCCGCCTCGGGCGCCCACTGGCTGGGTACGGACTACCTCGGCAGGGACGTGCTCAGCCGCCTCCTGGACGGCTCCCGCGTCAGCGTGCTCGGTTCCCTCGAAGTCGCCCTGACGGCGCTGGCCGTCGGCGCGGTCCCCGGCATCCTGTCCGTCCACCTCGGCCGGGCCTTCGAGTGGTTCACCCTCCGGCTGGCCGACACGCTCGTCGCGCTGCCGTTCCTGCTCTTCGCCGTCGCCGTGATCGCCCTCCTCGGCAACGGCCTCACCCAGGCCATGCTCGTCACGGGCACCCTGGTATCGCCCCTCTTCTACCGGGTGGCCCGGGCCGCCACCCTGGCCGTGGCCCGCTCGCAGTACGTGGAGGCCTCGCTCATCGCGGGTGCCTCGATCGGCTGGATCGTGCGCCGGCACGTATGGGCCAAGGTGCTCCCCCCGATCGCGGTCGCCCTCGCCCAGACGATCGGTGTCGGTTTCATCATCGTCTCCAGCCTCACCTTCCTCGGCATCGGCATCCAGCCCCCGGAACCCACCTGGGGCGGCCTGCTCGCCTCGGACCTGGGCTACCTCAGCCACCGGCCGTGGGCCCCCCTCGCGCCCGCGCTGCTGATCATGGTCACCGTCTGGGCCGCCAACCTCCTCGCCGACACGATCCGCGACGTCTCCGGCGAGGCGGGCCACGCCCTGGTCAACAGCCGCAGGGCCCGCGCCAACCGGCTCCGGACGTCCGACCCCGACCCCGTCCCCACCGGAGGCACGCGATGACGACGCTGTCCCACGAAACCGTCCCCGGCCCGCTCCGCAGCAGCCCCCGCGGAGAGCCGGCAGCCCCGGCCGATCCCGCGGCCCCACCGGTCCTGTCCGTCCGCGACGTCCACATCACCGACCACGTCACCGGGCGCGAGATCGTCCACGGCGTGAGCTTCGACCTCGTCCCCGGCAGGACGGTCGGCATCGTCGGCGAGTCCGGCAGCGGCAAGACCCTCACCTGCCGGGCCGCGCTCGGCATCCTGCCCCCGCACTTCGAGGTCACCGCCGGGTCCGTCGAGATCGCCGGCACCGACATCTCCGGTCTGACCCCGCGGCAGTGGACCGCCCTGCGCGGCTCCACGATCAGCGCGGTCTTCCAGGACCCCGCCTCCTACCTGAACCCCTCGATCCGCGTGGGACCCCAGATCGCCGAAGTGCTCCGCGTCAAGCGGGGCCTGGGGCGCCGGGAGGCCCGCCACCGGGCCGTCGACCTGCTCCGGGCCGTACACCTGCGCGATCCGGAACTGGTCTACGGCCAGTACACGTACGAACTGTCCGGCGGCATGCTCCAGCGGGTCCTGATCGCGGCGGCGATCTGCGCACGGCCCCGGATCCTCATCGCCGACGAGGCCACGACCGCCCTCGACGTCACCGTCCAGGCCGAGATCCTCGACCTGCTCGCCGACCTGCGCGAGAGCGCCGGGCTGGCCCTCGTGGTCGTCTCCCACGACCTCGCCGTCGTCGCCCAGCTGTGCGACGAGGTGCTGGTGATGCGGCAGGGCCACGTGGTGGAGCAGGGACCGACGCGGACGGTGCTGCACCACCCGCAGCACGAGTACACCCGGCTGCTGATCGCCGAGCACGAGCAGTACGGCCTCGACCGCTTCCTCGCGCCCCTGGAGGCGTCGTGAGCGGCGTCCCCGCCCCGGCGGAATCCGGCGCCGGGGCGAAGCCGGCCGAGCCCGTCCTCGACGTCACCGGCCTCGACGTGCACTACGGTCCGCGCCGCCGGCGCCGGCGCGCCCTGCACGGGGTGTCGCTGAGCGTCGCCCCCGGCGAGACCCTCGGCATCATCGGCGAGACCGGCTCGGGCAAGTCCACGCTGGCCCGCGCCGTCCTGGGCCTGGTCCCCGCCTCGGCGGGCTCGATCCGCGTCGGCGGCGAGGAGGTGACCGGCCACGACCAGCGCCAGTGGCGCGCGCTGCGCCGCCGCGGCATCGTCCAGTACGTCTTCCAGGACCCGCTGCGCAGCCTCGACCCGGACCTGACCGTGGCGGAGTCCCTGGCCGAGCCGCTGCTCGTCCGCGGCACCCCGCCCGGGGAGGCCGCCGAGCGGGTCCGCACGTTCCTCGCCCGCGTCCACCTCTCCGACGAACTGCTCGGCCGGCTGCCCGGCGAGCTGTCCGGCGGCCAGCGCCAGCGCGTGGCGGTGGCCCGCGCCCTGGTCACCGACCCGCGCCTGGTCATCCTCGACGAGCCGGTCAGCGCCCTCGACTCCGCCAACCGGGTCCAGGTCCTGGAGATCCTCGGCGAACTCCGCGACTCCGGCGTGGCGCTCGTCTTCATCTCCCACGACCTCGGCTCCGTCGCCGGGACCGCCGACCGCATCGCGGTGCTCTACCGGGGCGAGCTCGTCGAGACCGGCACCACCCGCGAGGTCGTCGAGGCCCCCCGGCACCCCTACACGCGCCTGCTCCTCGGCTCCGCGCCCACCCTGCGCACCGCTCCGGCGGATCGGGCCGAACGCGACGCCCTGCGCGCCCTCCTGCACACCTGACGTCCACGACAGACAGGAACCACGATGTCCCGCACGCTCCACCTCGCACTGCACCCCTACGGCGTCGGAGGCCCCGGCCAGCACGGCCTGTGGAAGGACCCGCGCGTCGCGAAGAACTCCAGCATCGACATCAACTACTACATCGATCAGGCGAAGGCCGCCGAACACGCGCTGTTCGACGCCCTGTTCATCGTCGACAGCCAGTTCATCAACGCCACCTACCCGGCGCACTACCTCAACCGCCTGGAACCGCTGACCCTGCTGTCGGCCGTCGCCACCCACACCCGGCACATCGGCCTGGTCGGCACGGCGAGTTCCACCTACAACTCGCCGTTCAACCTCGCCCGCCGGTTCGCCTCGCTCGACCACATCAGCGGCGGCCGCGCCGGCTGGAACGTCGTGACCAGCTTCGACACCGGCACCTCGAAGAACTTCGGACTCGACGAACACCTCGACTACACCACCCGCTACGGCCGCGCCCTGGAGTTCGTCCGGGTCGCCCGCGGCCTCTGGGACTCCTACGAGGACGACGCGTTCCCGGCCGACGTGGAGCGGGGCGTCTTCCTCGACCCCGCCAAGCTGCACGCGCTGGAGCACCGCGGCGAGCACTTCGACGTCGCGGGTCCCCTCAACCTCTCCCGTTCCCCGCAGGGCCAGCCGGTGATCTTCCAGGCCGGGGTGTCGGAGGAGGGTCGCGACCTCGCCGCGCAGGTGGCCGAGGGCATCTACGCGCCGGGGGGCTCCCTGGAGCAGGCGCAGGCGTACTACACCGACATCAAGACGCGCACCGCTGCGTACGGCCGCGACCCCGAGCACATCAAGATCTTCATCCACGGCGGACCGGTCGTCGCCGCCACCGACGAGGCGGCCCGGCGCCGCGAGCGGGAGATCTTCGAGGAGGACGACGACTTCGGCCGCAACCTGGCCCTGCTCGGGCGGGCCTTCGGGGCGTACGACTTCAGCGTGCACGACCTGGACGCACCGTTCCCCGACGTCGCGCACCTCGCCGAGAAGGGCGGCCGCACGGGCGCGGCGCGGCTCATCGAGCGGGCGCGGCGCGAGAACCTGACGCTGCGCCAGGTCGGCGCGCTGGTCAACGAGTTCCACCGCTCGCCCTTCGTCGGCGCCCCGGACACCGTCGCCGACACCATCGAGACCTGGTTCCGGGCCGGCACCTTCGACGGCATCAACCTCGCCTTCCGCACCGGCGACGACCTGGAGCTCTTCGTGGACGGCGTCGTCCCGCTGCTGCAGAAGCGCGGGCTGTTCCGCACCGAATACCAGGCCGACACCCTGCGCGGCAACCTCGGCCTGCCGGTCCCGGGCAACCGCCACGTCCGCACGCCGCAGCTCCTGAACGGCTGAGGCCGGGACGTGACCGAACTTCCGGTGACGGGTGGGCGCGACGTCCACACCGTCCGGTTCCCGATCGCGACCCCGCCCGCGGAGGTCGACGTACTGGTCGTCGGCGCGGGCCCCGTCGGCCTCTCCGCGGCCGTCGAACTCACCGCGCGGGGCGTCCGGGTCGCCGTCGTCGACCGCGCCCGCACCGCGACCCTGGTCCGGGCGGGCGCCATGGGCCACACCCCGCGCGTGGTGGAGCACTTCCGCCGCTGGGGGCTGCTCCAGCGCATCCGTGACGCCTGGACCTACCCCCCGGAGTGGAACCGGGGCACGCGCCTGGTCACCTCGCTCGCGGGCCACGAACTCCTGCCCCTGCCGGGCCCGTTGTTCACCTCTGTCGCCGACGGCGCCCGGTACGGGTCGCAGGAGGCGCTCCGGCGGCCCCAGACGGCCCTCCAGCAGGTGTTCCTCGACCGCCTCGGGGAACAGGGCGTGAGCGTGGCCGGCGGCTGGGAGCTGCGCGCGCTGGACGAGGACGCCGACGGGGTCCTCGCGCACCTCGCCGACGTCGGCTCGGGCGGCTCGGAGGACTCCCTCGGCTCCGGCGGCCCCGGCGGCCCCGGCGGCTCCCGCGCGGTCCGCGCGGCGTACGTGCTGGGCGCCGACGGCGGTCCCAGCACGACCCGCCGGCTGGCCGGCATCGGCCGCGACGGGGAGCGCGCCGACGAGAAGCGGCTGCGCCTGATCGTCCGCACCGGCGACCTCTCCGACCGGGTGGGGCCCGCGCCCAGCGGCACCAACATCGTGGTCAACCAGGGGGCTTCCGGCTTCCTGGCCGCCGTCAGCACCCGCGAGTGGCGGGTGTACGCGGGGCCGTATCCGCTCGCGTACGAGCCCGCCGAGGAGGAGCTGCTGGACGTGGCCCGGGCCGCCTTCGGGTTCGACCCGGACCTGGAGCTCGTCTCGGCCACGACCTTCCACCACGCCACCCGGATCGCCGAAACGTTCCGCCGCGGCCGGATCCTGCTCGCCGGTGACGCCGCGCACGTCCGCACTCCGGGCGGCAACCTCGGCGAGGGCTTCGGGGACGTCGTCAACCTCGGCTGGAAGCTGGCCGCGGTGCTCGCGGGCCACGCCCCGGACACCCTCCTCGACTCCTACGACGAGGAGCGGCGCCCGCACAACCGGCGCGTCGGCGACCACGCCCTGGATCGCTCGCGACGCGCGCAGGCGACCCTCGCCGAGATCCGCGGAGGCGGGATCCCCGACGACGCGGACCACGGACCCGAGGCCGCCCGGCGCCGCGGCGAGATCGGTGAGCGGCTGCGCCGGGAGCACGTCGAGGCGGTGGGCGTCACCTTCGACGAGCGGTACGACGCCTCGTCCGTGATCTGGTACGAACCGGACCAGCTCGCCACCGAACCGCCCTGGCGCGCGGACCTCTACGAGGACGACCCCCGGCCGGGTCACCGCGCGCCCGACGGCCGGGTCGACCCGTACGGCGGCACGCTCCACGACCGCGTCGGCCGCTCCTTCGCCCTGCTCGTCCTCGACGGCGACCGTTCCGTGGAGCGCTCCTTCGCCGCGGCGGCCGCGGACCGGGGGCTGCCGTTCACGGTGATCCACCTGACCGATCCCGGGGCCCTCGCCGTGTACGGCTCCGGCCACGTCCTCGTCCGCCCCGACCAGCACGTCGCCTGGCGCGGAACGACGCTCCCGGCCGGCGGCGCCGCCGCGGTGCTGGACCGCGTACTGGGCGGCGGGACCCCTGCGGCCCCGGTGACCGGCCCCGCCTCCCGCCAACCCGCCCTCGCGGCCCCGGCGCCCGGCCTCGTCGTCGCGGGCGGGGCCCGCACCCCGAAAGGCAGCCACCCGTGACCACCGAGACGCCGCGCTTCCGACTCGGCTTCCTCACCCACGTCCAGGGCCGCGGCGACGACCCCGGCCGGACGTACCGCGACGCCCAGGAGCTCTTCGTCGCCGCCGACGAGCTCGGCTTCGACGTGGGCTGGGTCGCCCAGCACCACGTCTCCGCGGGCGGCGGCGGCCTGTCCTCGCCCTGGACCTTCCTCGCCCACGCCGCCGCGAAGACCCGCCGGATCCGGCTCGGCACCGCCGTCACGGTCCTCCCCCTGGAGGACCCGGTCCGGCTCGCCGAGGACGTCTCCACCGTCGACGCGCTGAGCGGCGGCCGGGTCGAGGTCGGCGTCGGCAGCGGCTCGGCCGGGGCGGAGTACGCCGCCTTCGGCAAGGACGCCGCCCGCAAGCGGGAGCTGACGAGCGAGAACCTCCGGGTGCTGCGCAGCGCCCTGGCGAACGGGGAAGTGCGTACGCCCGGCTTCCGCATCCAGCCGGCCGCGGGCGACTTCGGCGACCGGATCTGGCAGGGCGTCTTCGGCGCCGAGGGCGCCCGGCACGCCGCCGCCGCCGGCTCCAACCTGCTGCTCAACCGGGCGGCGTACGGCTACGACGCCCCCACGGACGAGGTGCAACGCCCCTGGGCGGACACCTACCTCGACGCCTGGGACCGGCCGCGCCGGCCTCGGATCGGCCTGTCCCGGTTCCTGTTCCCGGCCAGGGACCGACGGACCGCGCTGCGCCAGATCGGCGACGACGTGCACCGGGCCGCCCTGCGCATGGCCGGGACGGGCGCCTTCCCGGAGGGCCTGGACGCCGACGAGGCGCTGCGCCGCTTCCACTCGTTCCACGGCCACCCCGACGAGATCGTCGCTGCTCTGCGGCAGGAGAAGGTGCTGCCCGTGGCGACCGACCTGATCGCCCAGTTCAACCCCGCCGTTCCGGACCACGACGCCGCACTCCGTGCGCTCGAACTCATCGCGACGCAGGTGGCACCCGCCCTGGGCTGGAAGCCCTCGACCGACACCGCGACCGCGACCGCGACCACAGGAGCCTGAGATGACCCGCCCCGCGAAGGACACCCCCCGTACCCCGCACGCTGATCACCCGAACCCCGCGGACCACGGGGACCCCAGGGACCCCAGGGACCACGCGGACCACTACGGCCCCGACGGCCTCCTCATCCGCGGCACGGTCATCGTCGTGCCCGGGCGCGGGGAAACCCCGGCGACCTACGCCCGGTTGGGCCAGCGGCTCGCCGCCGACGCCTATCGCGTACGGGTGGTCGACCCGCCGCGGACCGACGCCGGGGCCCCGGACGGCTCGCTCGACGCGTTCGGCGCCCGGCTCGCGGAGGCCGTCGAGGGCACCGCGGCCGCCGCCGGCGTGGTGCGCCCGCTGGTGCTGGTGGGGGCCGACTCCGGCGCCGCCGCCGTGGCGGCGCTCCTCACCCGGCAGGAGCCGCTGCGTCCGGACGGTGTCGTGCTCGCGGGGCTGCCGGGGTCCGCCACCGGCTCCACCGACACCTGGGACGCGGAACTCGACGTACGCACCTCCTGCCCCGCCCACCGGGGCGTACTGACCGCCGACACCGGCGTGCGCCGGGGTTCCCTCAACGAACCGGTGGCGGACTCCCTGCTCGACGCCGCGTACGAAGCCGTCCTCGCCGCCCCGGCGCTGCTGCTCGTCGGGGACGCCGACCCACTGGCGGACCGGGAGGGCCTCGCCCGGGTCGCCACGTCACTGCCCCGCGCCCGGTTGTCGGTGGTCCGCGGCGCCCACCACGACGTCCTCAACGACGTGCAGCACCGCTCGGTGGCCGCGGAGGTCGTCACGTTCCTGGAGACCCTGCGCAACGCACTGGTCCCGCTGGTCGTGGTCGAGTCGAGCGCGTGGTGACCACCCCCTCCACGGCGCCGCACCCGCCCGCCGTCGCCCCCGCCCCGCCCCGCCAGCCGAAGGGAACCGGCATGACCATCTCCACGCACCCCGTGACCCACCAGCCCCCCGCGGCCCCCGCGGCTCCCGCCGCCTCCTCGGCCGCAGAGACGCTCCGCCACACACTGCGACGGCACGCGGCGGGCGTCACGGTGATCACCGTCCCCGGGCCGGCGGGGTTCACCGCCACCTCGTTCACGTCCGTGTCGCTCAGGCCGCCCCTGGTGGCGTTCTACCTGGACCTCGGCGCGTCCACCGCCGGCGCCGTCCACCGCGCGGACCGCTTCGCCGTGCACCTGCTCGGCACCCACAACACCGTCCTGGCCCGGCAGTTCGCGCGCAGCGGCATCGACCGCTTCGAGGGGATCGACTGGACGCCCGACACCGACGGGCTCCCCCTGCTGGAGGGCGTCCCGGCCTGGCTCACGGCCCGCGTCACCCTGCGCCAGCACATCGGCGACCACCTCCTGGTCGTCGGCGAGGTGGAGTCGGGCACGGTCCACGAGGACACCACCGCCCTGGTCCACCACAACGGCGCCTTCGCCGCAGCCCACCACCTCCCGGCCTGACCGCCCGCGCGGCCCCCGGAAACGATCGAGGGGCCGTTTCAGATTGCTCTGAAACGGCCGAAGGAAAAATCCGGACATACAGCACAATCTCAGGGCGCACAGCGTGCGCATACGTACATGCTGTGCGCCCACCGACGTGGGCGCTGGTCCCCAACTGGTCCCCAAGGGACGCCACCTGGCCCTCGGGCCCGCTTCCGTTCGGCTCGACGCCGCAGGTCGCTGTCGATCTCACGCCAACGCCAGGAGTCGCCCCAGGCGCTCTGTGGTCGCCAGGCCCTCCGCCTCGACTGACGGGAGTGCCCTCCGCCGACCCGGCCGTTCGCTCGGGAACCGGACTGGGCCAGGGCGTTGACCGCCAAGTCGGCCTCTTTGTCGTTGCCGGTCTTCTGCGCGGCGAGGCTCTGGGTTCGCCAGCCCGGTGCTGCTGGTCCATGGGGGGTGGCAGGATGCCCGGTCATGGCAACGAGAGATGGCAGCGATGAGGCGTACGTCGTTGGGTTGTGCGAGCGGATCCTCGGGGAGAACGCCCTGACGCAGCACAGGTTCGAGTGGCTGCTCGGAGATCCGGGATCAGGCGGCCGTCGCGTCCAACTGCCGGTCGACGCCTTCTGGCCGGGCCATCAGCTGGTGGTCGAGTACCGCGAACTGCAGCACGACCAGCCGATGCCTCACTTTGACAAGCCGAACCGCCTCACCGTCAGCGGTGTCCACCGCGGCGAGCAGCGCGCCCTGTACGACGCCCGGCGCGATGAGCAGATCCCCGCGCACGGGCTGCGCCTGGTCCTCATCCGCCCCGCCGACCTGGATGCGGACGGCCGCGGACGACTGCGCCGCAACGAAGCGGCCGACCTGGCGGCACTGAAGAAGATCCTGGCCCGTGCCAGTGACGAGGACCGGGTCACCGACACCTTCCGCACCTGGCTGCTGGCCAAAGGCTGGACACCCATCGATCCCACGGACCGGTGGACCGCCCTGGAAGCCGTACGCGGCCGGGAACGGCTGATCTGCGAGGCCAAGGGCCGCACCAGTGAGAAAGGCATCGACGCCGACATCGCCTATGGCCAACTGCTGCGCCGCATGACGAGCCAGGACCCGCACACGCGCTACGCCCTCGTCGTGCCGTCCTCCTCCCTCAAGGCCGCCGCACGCGTGCCGGCCCACACCCGACAACTCCTGCACATCGACGTCTACGAGGTGACGGACGACGACCGGGTGTGCCGGCTGACCGACTGACGGGTGCCGGGGTACCGCGTCGGTTTCGGCTTCACCACCAAGGTGTCCTCCGAAGCCCACGCGCCATACGCTGCCACCTCGCTGCACGAACCGGACACCAGGCGTTGCGGCGCGGAATTGCCGTCCAGGCCCGTGGAGTCGACATCCGCCGGCGTGCTGGAGATCGCACCCCGCCTGCCCTGCCTGAATGCGAGAATGCGGCTCTTAGACCGTGTCCTAGTGACTTCGACGCAGTACGACCGGGTTGCCTCATCCGCAAGGGCGACAGGATCCGACGGTTTCGCGAGGCTGGCGCTCAGGCTGGACGCCGTGGTCACCGGTCTCAACGGCATCGCCCACCTGGCGCTCGCCACGGTCCTCGAATCCTTCTTCGGCGTCCCGACGGCGGTCCAATACCCGGTCGGGGTGTTCCTGCTCCTCTACTCGCTGGGAGTGCTGGCCCTCGGGACGCGGAAGGAGATCAACCGCACGGGACTGACGGCGGTCATCGTGGCGAACCTGTTGTGGGTCGTGCTCAGCCTGGTGGCGGTGGGCTCCGGCCTGCTGTCCCCGACCGGCCTCGGCGCGGTCTGGACCGTGCTGCAGAGCCTGGTGGTCGGTGGCTTCGCCGCCCTCCAGTACGTCGGACTCAAGCGGCTGTGACCTCGTCCGGGCCCGGCCCGGGAGGGCCGCGGCGAGCAGCACGGCGCTCGGCGCCGGGAACACCCGCGAAGCAGCGCCACGTCATCGAGACGTCAGGGGTGCCCGGCAGGCGTTCGAGCAGGCGGACCCGTGCGTGGACGGGTGGACGGTAGGAGGCCCGGCCGCCGGGCGGCCGGGCCTCCTACTGGTTTTCTGCTCAGACCGCTGTGGCGCTCATCGCTGCGACGAGGCTCTTGGGGCGCATGTCCGTCCAGTGCTCGTTGATGTGGCCGAGGCAGACGTCCCTGTCCGCAGGGCCGCGGACGACTGTCCAGCCTGCGGGCACCTCGGCGAATGCGGGCCACAGGGAGAACTGGCCTTCGTCGTTGACCAGTGCCAGGTAGGAGTAGTTCTCGTTCTCGAACGGGTTCGTCATGACGCCCTCAATTCCTTTGGTGTGTGGAGTGGGGTGGGGGTGTGGAGTGTGGGGTGGGGTTCGGCTCTTGGGTGGCGGAGCGGGCGTCTCACTCGTCCCAGGTCGCCTCGAACTCCTCCAGCTCCTCGGCGCTGAGTGAGATCAGCGGAGCGGTTGCCGGTACCGGCGTCGGCGTTCCCGCCGCCGGAATCTCGATCACGGTGGCGATGCGGGCGATGCCGGCCACCGTCTTCGCTTCGAAGACGTCGCGCGGGGCCAGCCCGAGGCCGACCTTGCGTGCCCGTGCCACCAGTTGGATCGAAGCGATGGAGTCCCCGCCCAACGTGAAGAAGTCGTCGTCGATGCCGGCCCTCGCGATGCCGAGCACGTCGGCGAACAGGTCGCACAGCAGTTCCTCGTGCGGGGTGCGGGGCGCCCTGCTGTCCGGTGCACCGGCGAACTCCGGCTCCGGCAGGGCCCGGTGGTCGAGCTTTCCGGTCACGGTCACCGGCAGCGTGTCCAGGGCGACGAAGGCGGACGGCACCATGTAGGCGGGCAGGCTCGACTCGACCCGTCGGCGCAGTGCGTCGAGGTCCAGCCGGTCCGCCGGGCCCGCCGCCGGGACCACGTACGCGATCAGGCGCTTGGTACCGGGCTGGTCCTCGCGGGCGACCACTGCCGCCCCTGCGACCTCGAGGTGGGACCGCAGGGCCGACTCGACCTCGCCGAGCTCGATCCGGAAGCCGCGGATCTTGACCTGGTCGTCGGCGCGTCCGACGAACTCCAGTTCACCGTCCGCCGTCCAGCGCACGACGTCACCCGTGCGGTACATCCGGGCACCCGGTGCGCCGAACGGGCAGGCCACGAACCGCTCGCCGGTCAGAGCGGATCGGCCGACGTACCCCCGGGCCAGTCCGGCGCCCGCCACGTACAGCTCACCCGCGGTGCCGGGAGCAACCGGCCGCAGCATCGCGTCGAGGACGTACACCTCGGTGTTGACGAGCGGGCGGCCGATCGGCGGCGTCTTTTCCGCGAGCAGCGGCCGGGAGATCGTCGCGCAGATGGTCGACTCGGTCGGACCGTAGGCGTTGTGCATCTGCCGTCCCGGGGCCCATCGGTCCACCATTTCCTGCGGCAGTGCCTCACCGGCGACGACCAGGGAGGAGATCGACGGTACGGACTCCGCGTCGATCGCCGCCAGCACCGAGGGGACGACGACGGCGTGCGTGACGCCCTGGGCGGCGATCAGGTCGACCAGCTGGTCGCCTGGCAGACGTGACTCGCCGGGGGCGAGCACCAGCCGGGCCCCTGTGAGGAGCGACATGCACAGCTCGAACACGATGGCGTCGAAGCCGGGCGAGGAGAACTGGAGCACCACGCTCCGGGGGGTCAGCCCGGTGGCGGCCACCTGGGCCCGTACCAGGCTCGCGATGCCCTGATGGGTGACCTCGACGCCCTTCGGCACGCCGGTCGAGCCGGAGGTGTAGATCACGTACGCCGCGTTCTGCGGACGGGCGGCGGCCGGTCGTTCGGCCGGGCCGAGTCCGGCGGCCGACCGCCTGGCCACGGAGTCGCGGAAGGCCGCGTCGTCGGCGAGGATCCGGTGTCCGGCGAAGGGTTCCCCGGCCCAGACCGACCCTGCCGAGGTGATCAGGCAGAACGGTGCGGCGTCGGCCAGGACGTGGCGTACCCGCTCCGGCGGGTACGCCAGGTCCACCGGCGCGAACACACCGCCGGCCTTGAGCACCGCCAGTACCGCGGTCACCCAGTCCAGGCCGCGGGGCAGGGCGACGACCACCCGGGTCTCGGGGCCGACCCCGGCGGCGAGCAGCTCGCGGGCCCACTGGTTGGCGCGGCCGTCGAGCTCGGCGTACGACCACCGGGTGCCCTCGCACACCACGGCCACCGCGCCACCGTCGCGTGCCACGTGCCCCTCGAACAGTTCCGCCATCGTCGCGGCCTCGACCGGGCTGTGGGTGTCGTTCCACTCCTTCACCACCAGCGACCGTTCCCGCTCGGACAGCGCGTCCAGCCGTCCGACGAGCCGCCCGGGGTCCTTCGCCGCCGTCACGAGGAAGCTCTTCAGCCGCTCCAGCAGCTGCCGCCCCTGCGCCGCGGCGTAGAGGTCGGGCCGGTAGTTCACCTCCAGCCGGAGCCGCGCGCCCGGGTAGACCGTCAGGCTCAACGGGTAGTGGATGACCGGGGTGTCCTCCTCGGTGAGGGGGCCGACCTCCAGGCCAGGGGCGCGCAGGGTGTCGGCGTCCCACGGGACGTTCTGGAACGCCGTGGAGGTGTCGAAGAGTTCGCCGAGTCCCAGGTGGCGCTGGATGTCGGTCAGTCCGAGGTGGTGGTACGGGGTGAGGTCGGCCTGCTGCCGCTGGATCTCGGACAGGAGCCCTTCCAGGGGCTGGGCGGGGTCGATGCGGACGCGCACCGGGACGGTGTTGATGAGCAGGCCGACGATGTCGTCCATGCCGGGGATCTCGGGCGGGCGGCCGGAGACGGTGGCGCCGAAGACCACGTCCTGCTGACCGGTGAGGCCCGCCAGCAGGAGCGCCCAGACGCCCTGCACGACCGTGTTCATGGTCAGTCCGCGGCTACGGGCGACGGCGGTCAGCCGCCGGGTGGTCTCCTCGTCGAGGTGGTCGAGGGTACGCACGGGGAGCACGGTCAGCGACGTCTCGGCCCCGGGGGCGACGAGCGTGGGTTCCTCCAGCCCGTCGAGGGCCTGGCTCCACGCGCCGCGGGCCTTCTCACCGTCCTGGGCCGAGAGCCAGGCCAGGTAGTCCCGGAAGGAGACCGCCGCGGGCAGTGCGGCGTCGTCGCCCCGGGTCTCGTAGAGGTCGAAGACGTCGGCCAGCGCCCGGGTCATCGACCAGCCGTCCCAGATGAGGTGGTGGCTGGTGAGGACCAGCGCGTGCCGCTCGGCGCCGAGACGGACGAGCAGGACCCGCAGCAATGGCGGTACGGCCGGGTCGAACCGGTCGAGCCGGTCCTCGCGCAGCAGTTGCTCGATATGCGTCCGCTGCTCGGCCTCCGGCAGGTCGCTGAGGTCGAGTTCCCGCCAGGGCACCGTCAGTGCTTCCGGTACGACCTGGACGGCGTCACCGGAGCGGCGCACCAGGAAACCGGCGCGCAGGCTCGCGTGGCGTCGTACCAGTCCCTGGAAGGCCGCCCGGAGCGCGGTGACGTCCAGTGCACCGGTCAGGACCATCGGCGCCTGCATCACATAGGGGTCGGCCTTCTGGTCGTCGTAGTGGGCGTGGAAGAGGAGGCCTTCCTGGAGGGGGGTGAGCGGCCAGATGTCGTGGAGCGGACCCGAGGGCGCGAACGCTGTCTCGATCTCGGCGCGTTCGTCGGTGCTCAGCGTCACCAGCGGCCCGTCCACGGGGGCGAATCCGGTGGTGGGCGCCGCCTCGTCGGAGATCTCCGCCAGGGCTGCGACGGTCCTCGCGGTGAACAGGTCGCGAGGGGTGAGGTGGAGTCCGGTGTTGCGGGCGCGGGCGGCGAACTGGATGGAGGCGATGGAGTCGCCGCCGAGTTCGAAGAAGCTGTCGTCGATGCCGACGCCGCTCACGCCGAGGATTTCGGCGAACAGCTCGCACAGGATCGCTTCGCGCGGGGTGCGCGGGGCGCGGCTGTCGGCTGCTCCGGTGAACTCCGGCTCGGGCAGGGCCCGGCGGTCCAGCTTGCCGATGGGCGTCAGCGGCAGCGCGTCCAGGGCCATCACCGCGGCGGGCACCATGTAGTCGGGAAGGCGCGCGGCGACCGCCTCGCGCAGTGCGTCGGTGTCGAGGCCCTCGGGAGTGCCGGTCGCGGGCACCACGTAGGCGACCAGACGCTTCACCCCTGGCTGGCCCTCACGTGCGAGCACCACCACCTGGCCCACCGGTGCCTGGGCTCCCAGCACCGCTTCGATCTCCCCGAGTTCGATGCGGAAGCCGCGGATCTTGACCTGGTGGTCGGTGCGTCCGACGAACTCCAGCTCACCGTCCGCCGTCCAGCGCACCACGTCCCCGGTGCGGTACATCCGGGTGCCGCTCTCACCGAACGGGCAGGCCACGAACCGTTCCGCCGTCAGGCCCGCTCTGCCGAAGTAGCCACGGGCCAGTCCCGCGCCGGCGATGTACAGCTCGCCCGGGACCCCCGGCGGCACCAGGCGCAGCGCCGCGTCGAGGACGTACACCCGGGTGTTCTCCAGGGGGCGGCCGATGCGGGCCCGGGTACCGCCGATCACGCGGCCGTACGTCGAGTCCACGGCGCATTCGCTCGGTCCGTAGAGGTTGTAGGTGGCCACGCCGCTCGCGCCGAGCTCGCTCCACAGCGACTCGTCGACCGCCTCGCCGCCGAGCGAGATCAGCCGCGGCCGGTATCCGGGGGTGCGCAGCAGGCCGGCGGACAGCAGTTGCCTGGCATGCAGCGGAGTGAGGTTGAGCGAGTCCACCCCGTGCCGTGCGCAGTAGTCGACCAGGCCCTGCGCGTCCCGGCGCAGTTCGTCCCCGATCAGGTGCAGTTCGTGGCCCGAGACCATCCGCAGCAGGTCGGCCCATGCCGCGTCGAAGCCCAGGGCGGCCACCAGCGCGACCTTGAGCCTGCGGGACCCGGTGCCGGCTTCGGCGGGCAGGGAGGCGCTGATCTGGGCGTGGTGCAGGTTGACGAGGTTGCGGTGGGTGATGGCGACCCCCTTGGGGCGGCCCGTCGACCCCGAGGTGTGGATCACGTAGGCGAGGTGCGAGGGCAGCAGCGGCCGGACGCGTTCCGTGTCCCGCGGGTCGTGGGACGGGGAGCCGGTGCCCGGTGTGTCGACGAGCAGGAACGGTGAGCCGTTGTCCGCGGGAACCCTGTGGGCGGCGTCGGTCGTGGTCAGCACCGCGGCCGGGCGCACCTCGGCGAGGAGCGAGGCGATGCGATCGGCCGGCCAGGACAGCTCGACCGGCAGGTGGACGCAGCCGGCCTTCATCGTTCCCAGCACCGCGACGACCGCGTCGACGGAGCGGGGCACCATGACCGCCACCGGCTCGTCCGGTCCTGCGGCCAGGGCGATCAGCCGGTGGGCGAGTCGGTTGGCACGACGGTTGAGTTCGCGGTACGTCACCTGCTCGTCGCCGAACACCACGGCGACGTCGTCGGGGGTCGCGGCGGCCTGGGCCTCGAACAGCTCCGGCACGGTCAGTTCCGGCACGGGAACCTGCGTACCGCTGCCCGCGTCGAGCAGCGGGAGGCGCTCCTGCGGGGTGAGGGTGTCGACCCTTCCGACGAGGCGTGCGGGGTCGTTCGCGAAGACGGTGAGGAGTCCCTCGACCCGCTCCGCGACCCGCTCGGCCTCCGGGGCGGTGAACACGTCGGGCCGGTAGCTGACTTCGATGCGCAGCTCGTTCCCGGGGAAGACGTCGATGCTGAGCGGGAAGTGCGTGAACCCCTGGGTCTCGTCGTCGAACGGGCTGACCTCCAGGCCCGCGGTGCACAGCACGTCGTCGTCCCACGGGATGTTCTGGAACACGGTCGAGGTGTCGAAGAGTTCGCCGAGTCCCAGGTGGCGCTGGATGTCGGTCAGTCCGAGGTGGTGGTACGGGGTGAGGTCGGCCTGCTGCCGCTGGATCCCGGACAGGAGCCCTTCCAGGGGCTGGGCGGGATCGATGCGGACGCGAACGGGGACCGTGTTGATGAGCAGGCCGACGATGTCGTCCATGCCGGGGATCTCGGGCGGGCGGCCGGAGACGGTCGAGCCGAAGACCACGTCCTGCTGACCGGTGAGCCCCGCCAGCAGGAGCGCCCAGACGCCCTGCACGACCGTGTTCATCGTCAGTCCGCGACTGCGGGCGACGGCGGTCAGCCGCCGGGTGGTCTCCTCGTCGAGGTGACCGAGGCAACGGGTGGGCAGGGCCGCCGCGGTGCTGTCGGCACCGGGGGCGGCCAGGGTGGGTTCCGCCAGGCCCTCCAGGGCCGAGGCCCACGCGGTGAGTGCTTCGTCCTGGTCCTGGACCGACAGCCAGGCCAGGTAGTCCCGGAACGGCACCACGTCGGGCAGCTCCGCGCACCCGTCCTGGGCCTCGTACAGGCCGAAGACGTCACCCATCGCACGCGACATCGACCAGCCGTCCCAGAGGATGTGATGCCCCGTCAGTACGAGGACGTGGCGCTCGGGTGCGAGCCGGACGAGCAGGGCGCGCAGCAACGGCGGGGCGGTCAGGTCGAACCGGACGTGGCGGTCCTTCCGGAGGAGGTCGCGCAGGCGTGCCTCGCGCTCCGGTTCCGGGACGACGGTCAGGTCGATCTCCCGCCAGGGGATCGTCGCCCCCGCGGGGATCACCTGCACGGGCCGGCCGGCCCGGCGCACCAGGAAACCGGCACGCAGATTCGCGTGGCGCTCCACCAGCCCCTGGAGCGCACCGCGCAGCGCACTCGGGTTCACCCTTCCCGACAGGACCAACGGCATCTGGGTGAGGTAGGCGTCCGGCGGCCCGGCGGAATCCCGGTCCGTCCCGACGCCGTGTCCTGCGCCCTGCCCGTCGTACAGGGCGTGGAAGAGAAGGCCTTCCTGGAGGGGGGTGAGCGGCCAGATGTCCTGGACCGGGCCCGCCGCCGCGAACGCGGCCTCGATCTCGGTGCGCTCCTCGTCCTCCAGGGCCACCAGGGGGCCCTGGACCGGTACGAAGGCGGGGGCGTGCGTCGTGAGGGCGGCAGCGGTCTCGGCGAGCGCGGCCACGGTCAGGCGGGCGAAGACGTCGCGTGGTGTGAGGTTCAGTCCGGCGCTGTGGGCGCGGGCGGCGAGCTGGATGGAGGTGATGGAGTCACCGCCCAGCTCGAAGAAGCTGTCGTCGATGCCGACCGTCGCCACGCCGAGGACCTCGCAGAACAGCTCGCACAGCAGCACCTCGCGCGGGGTGCGCGGGGTGCGGCTGTCGGCGGCTGCGGTGAACTCGGGTTCCGGCAGGGCCCGGCGGTCCAGCTTGCCCGTCGCGGCGACCGGGAAGCTCTCCAGCACGACGAAGACCGCGGGAACCATGTAGTCGGGGAGGCGCGCGGCGACCGCCTCGCGGAGGGCGTCGGTGTCCAGTGCGGCGGGAGTGCCGGTCGCGGGTACCACGTAGGCGACCAGACGCTTGGTGCCCCGTTCGTCCTCACGGGCCATCACCACCACCTGCCCGACCTCGGGCACGGTGCTGAGCACGGCCTCGACCTCACCCGGTTCGATGCGGAAGCCGCGGATCTTGACCTGGTGGTCTGTGCGTCCGACGAACTCCAGCTGGCCGTCCGCCGTCCAGCGGACCACGTCCCCGGTGCGGTACATCCGGGTGCCGCTCTCGCCGAACGGGCAGGCCACGAAGCGTTCCGCGGTCAGGTCCGGACGGTTCAGATAGCCCCTGGCCAGCCCCGCACCTGCGATGTACAGCTCGCCCGAGACGCCCGGGGCCACCGGCCGCAGGGCGGGGTCGAGGACGTAGGTCCGCATTCCGTCCAGCGGGCGCCCGATGGGCATCGACGCGGGCAGGCCGTCCGAGGGGGCCAGGGCGAAGGCGGTGGCGAAGGCGGTCGTCTCCGTCGGCCCGTACACGTCCACGACCACGAGGCCGGGGCAGGCCTCGCGCACCCGTCGCACCGCTTCAGCGCGCACGGCCTCGCCGCCGGTCCACAGTTCGCGCAGTCCGGCCAGGCAGCCGGGGTCGTCCTGGGCGAACGAGTGGAACAGCGCCGTCGTCAGGAACATCCCGGTGACGCGGTGCCGCTCGGTCAGTTCCCGTACGAGCAGGGCGGTCAGGGGTTCGGCGGGCGCGAGCACGACCCGGCCGCCGGAGAGCAGGGGCACCCACAGCTCGTAGGTGGAGCCGTCGAAGGTGAGTGCCGAGTGGGCCAGTACGACCTCGTGCCCCTCGGAGAACCGGCTGTCCCGTGCCAGCGCCACCACGTCGGCATGGGTCGCCTCGACGCCCTTGGGCACACCGGTCGACCCCGAGGTGAACATCACGTACGCGGCACTGCTGGGGAACAGTCCGCCCGCGCGCTCCGCCTCGGTGAGGTCGGCCGGGGAGCGGCCGGCGACGGCGGTCCTGGTCGCCTCCGCGTCGAGGAGCACGTGGGTTCCCGCGAAGGGCTCCCGGGACCACGGGGAGTCACCCGAGGTGACCAGCAGTGCGGGGGCGGCGTCCGTGAGGACGGCCCGGGACCGCTCGTTCGGGGAGGCGGGGCCCACCGGTACGAACGAGCCGCCCGCCTTGAGCACCGCCAGCACGGCGGTCATCCAGTCCATGCCGCGGGGCACCGCCACGGCGACGCGCGCTTCGGGGCCCATGCCCGCGGCGATGAGTTCGCGGGCCAGCCGGTTCGCCCGGTCGTTCAGCTGCCGGTAGGACCACTGGTCGTCACCGTGGGCCAGGGCGATCGTGTCGGGGTCGCGGGCGACCTGTGCCTCGAACGCGGCGACGATCGTCGAGGTGGCGCCCTCGCGCACGGCTCCGGCGCCGCTCCACTCCTTCAGTACCAGCGACCGCTCCTGTCCGGAGAGCAGGTCGATCCGGCCGACGGGGAGGCCGGGGTCGGCGGCGAGGAGGGTGAGCAGCCTGCACAGCCGCTCCACCAGGGCTTCGGCGAACGCGGTGTCGAACAGGTCGCCGCGGTAACTGACCTCGAAGTTCAGGCCCTTGCCCGGGAACACCGCGAGGCTCAGCGGGTAGTGGGCGAATCCCGGCGAGTGGCTCTCCTCGGACGACAGCAGGTCCATGTCCTGGCCGCGGAGGAATCCGGCGTCCCAGGAGTCGTCGTGGGCCGTTTCCCTGGAGAAGTTCTCGAACGCGGTGGAGGTGTCGAAGAGTTCGCCGATTCCCTGGTGGCGCTGGATGCTCTGGAGGCCGAGGTAGTGGTACGCCGTGAGCGCCGACTGCTGCTCCTGGATGCGGGCCAGCAGCGCGTCCACCGGCTCCTGCGGTTCCAGACGGACCCGGACGGGGACGGTGTTGATGAGCAGGCCCACGATCCCCTCGACGCCAGGTACCTGCGGCGGGCGGCCCGAGACGGTGGAACCGAAGACCACGTCCTGCTGTCCGGTCAGACCGGACAGCAGGAGCGCCCAGGCGCCCTGCACCACCGTGTTCATGGTCAGCCCGCGGGTCCGTGCGACCGATTCCAGCCGGGCGAAGGCTGCCTCGTCCAGGCGGCCGACGGTCCTGGCGGGCAGCGAGGGCAGCGAACCGTCGACGCCGGGGGCGACCAGGGTGGGCTCTTCGAGTCCCTCCAGGGCCGCGGCCCACGCGGTGAGCGCCTCGTCCTGGTCCTGGACCGACAGCCAGGCCAGGTAGTCGCGGAACGGCACGACCTCCGGAAGTCCGGCGCTCCCCTCCCCCAGCCCGCGGCCGAATACCTCGCCCAGCGCCCGCGACATCGACCAGCCGTCCCACAGGATGTGATGGCTCGTCAGTACCAGGACGTGCCGCTCCGCCGACAGGCGGACCAGCTTCGCGCGCATCAACGGCGGTGCCACCGGGTCGAACCTGTCCAGCCGGTCCTGTGCCAGCAGTCGGCCGAGCCGTGCCGGGTGCTCCGCTTCGTCGACGCCGCTGAGGTCGACCTCGCACCACGGGAGCTCGACCCCGGCCGGCACCACCTGCACCGGCGTACCGGTACGACGTACCAGGAAGCCCGCGCGCAGGCTCGCATGCCGGTCCAGCAACTCCGCGAACGCCGCCCGAAGCCGCCCGGTGTCCACCTCTCCCGACAGCACCAGCGGTGCCTGGACCAGATAGGGGTCGGCCTTGTCCTGGTCGTACAGGGCGTGGAAGAGCAGGCCCTCCTGGAGCGGGGTGAGCGGCCACACCTCCTGCACCGGGCCCGACGAGGCGAACGCGGCCTCCACGTCCGCCTGCTCGTCGGCGTCGAGCGGCACCAGCGGCCCCTGGGCAGGTACGAAGTCCGACCCCGCCACGACCTCCGTGGCGGCCTCGGCCAGCGCCGCGACCGTCTCGCCCTCGAAGATGTCGCGGTACTCCAGGGCGAGGCCCGCCGCGCGGGCCCGGGTGACCAGTTCGATCGAGGCGATGGAGTCGCCGCCCAGTTCGAAGAAGCTGTCGTCGATGCCGACGTCCGTCGCCCCGAGGATCTCTTCGAACAGGGTGCTCAGCAGATCCTGGCGGTGCGTTCGGTGTGTTCGCGGCGTGCGGGAGTCCGCCGTGCTGATGGCCTCCGGCGCCTGCGCGGTCTGCACGGCGGGCTGGTTCATGTCTCTTCTTTCCCTTTGCTGATCGGCGAATGCGCGGGGCGGCGTGTGCCGGTGTGGTGGGGTGGCGTGTGCCGGTGTGGCGGGCGAACGCCGGTGTGGCGTGCGTCCGGGAGGGCTACAGGGGCTACGGGGGCTACAGCAGGACCCGGCTCAGGGGCCGGACGCCGTCGGTGGACAGGTCGCGGCTGACGACGATCTTGCGGAGCCAGCGGTCGGTGCCGTCGTAGCGCGCCCGGAAGGACTCGCGGGCGTGCACGACACTGCGGTTGTCGAGGATCAGGAGCGTTCCGCGGGCCGCGACCAGTGGCCGTCGCACCCGTTCCAGCTCGTCGAGCAGGGCGCGCAGCGCCCGTTCGGCCGCCGGGTCGTCATCGACGCAGCGCATGAACGGCACGTCCAGCCGGACGTGGGGGTTGCGCGGATCGTCGAAGAGAACGGAGACCGGCTCCGGGCGGTCGCGCATCTCGACGGCACGCCGGAGCGCGGGATCGCCGGGCGCCCTCAGCGCCAGCTGCCGTATGTGCTCGTCGTCGGGAAGGATGTGGAAGCGCTTCTCGGACAGCAGGGCACGGTCCTCGTCACGGAGGACGACGTCCTGCACGGCCGCCACGTACGTCGGGACGACGTCGGGGTTGCGCACGCCGAAGAGCAGCAGGTAGTCGCAGGAGTCGGGGCGGAACGCGTCGTCGGTGTGGAAGTTCAGATACGCGTCGCTGCCGTGCCCGCTCTCGCGCCGCTCGTCGCCCCTGATCGGGAAGACGTCCTGCACCATGCGTCCGTACTGGAGCGTCGCCCAGGCGAACGGGTCGCCCAGCGCCGAGCCGCACATGGCCAGGTAGATGTCCGACTCGACGGTGGACCCGTACCCCTCGGGCCGCTCCCAGTGTTCCGGGGTCGGCCCCGCGGCGGCGTCGTCGACGGGGAATCCGTGAACCTGGCAGACGGCCGATGCCGGGTCGTCACGGAATTTCTCCAGGAATCTCCGCAGGCCGACCGGAAGGATTTCCTGAAAGTCCCGGTACTTGTCGTAGAACTCCGGTTCGACCGGCGAGAGGCCGCCTTCTCTCAATTCGCTCACGGATTTCATGAGGCCATCGACCTCGTCGCCGCTCAGTGTGTAGTCAATTGAATTTCTCATGACGTCTCCCCTCGGATGGTGCGTTACCGGGAACGGATTTCGATTCGGTCCGTCTCGGCCGTCGCGCAATGCGCCGTACCGAAGTCGGAAGTCGTGGAACCGGTGATCTCCCCGCCGTCGATGACGAGTTCCTGGCCGGTCATGAAGCCGGCCTCGGGCGAAGCGAGGTAGTGGAAGGCCGCCGCGATCTCCGCAGGATCTGCGTGCCGGCCCGCGGGAATCCGGGCGTTCACCTCCGCCAGCATCCGCGGTGTGTACTCCGCCAGCTGCATGGGCGTCAGCACCGCACCGGGCGAGACGCAGGCCACCCGGACCACGGGGCTCAGCTCCATCGCGAAGGTCCTGCACAGTGCCGCCACACCGGCTTTGGTGGCGTTGTAGTCCGCGTAGTGGGGGAACCCTCTATGGCCGTTCACCGAGGCGGTGGCCAGCAGGATTCCCTCGCCCCTGGCCACCATCCGGCGCGCTGCCGCCCGCCAGGTGCCCAGCACGCCGAGCAGGTTGACGTCGACGACCCGGCGTGCCTGCTCCTCGGTGATGTCCAGTACGCCGTGCCGGATGCTGATGCCCGCGTTCGCGATCACCACGTCGAGGCGGCCGTGCTCGTCGTGAATGCGGCCGAGCGTGCTGTCGACGGCGTCCCAGCCGGCGACGTCCGTCTCGCACCACGTCACGCCCTCGTGCCGGGCCAGGGGCCGCTGCGTGTCCAGGTTGTAGACCCGGTCGCCGCCCTCGGCGAAACGTGCCGCCGTCGCAAGCCCTATTCCACTTGAGGCACCGGTTATCGCGATGATCCGCACGGCCGAGCTCCTTGCTGCTGAGGTTCGTTGCTTTTTTATGGTGGCAAAGTGCGGATTCCCGGAACAGGCAGCGGCCCGGCAATTCTCATGAGGTGTGGCGCACTCCGGAAATACCGGTTCCCTGCCGTGCCAGTACTGCCGCCATTCCGGCAGGTGTGCGGCCGCGGAATACGACAGAGACATCGACAGGAGCGCCGAACACCTCGCGCATACGTCCGGCCAGTCGCAATGCCCGCAAGGAATCGCCGCCGAGCGCAAAGAAGTCGGCGTCCGCGGAGAGCTCCTGCCTGCCCAGTACCGCCCCGGCCAGGGCGCACAGTTCCGCCACCGCGCGGGGTGCCCCCCGCGTGACGGGGGCGGGCGCGGCGGGGCCCGTGGTCACGGGAGCGACGGGCTCAGACGCGGGCCGCAGCAGGCCGTCGACCCGCACGGACGGGTCGGCGGCGAATTCCGTCAGCAGCGTCCGCAGGCGCCCGAGGGCCTCCTCGGCCTGTGCGGCGGTGACGAGTTCGGGACGGTGGCTGACCTCCAGGTACAGCCGGTCACCGGGAACGGCCATGAGCTTGAGCGGGTAGTGGTACGCGTCGCGGCCCGAGAATCCGGCGATCCGCAGGCCCGTACCCGGCAGCTCGGGATGATCGGCGGTACGCGGGAAGTTCTCGAACACCATGGAGGTGTCGTACAGCGGCCCCAGCCCGGCCACGCGTTGTACCGCCGCCGGGCCCAGGTGCGCGTGCGGGGCCAGCGCGACCTGCTCCGTCTGCACCCGGTCGAGGAGAGCCGCCAGTGTCTCGGCGGGGTCCAGCCGGACCCGTACGGGCACCGTGCTGATCAGCAGCCCGACCATTTCCTCGACGCCGGGCAGCTCCGGCGGGCGCACCGACACCGTCGCCCCGTACACCACGTCCCGTTGGCCGGTGAGGTGGTGGAGCACCAGCGCCCACGCCCCCTGCACCACGGTGTTGAGCGTCAGCCCGCAGGAGCGTGCCCGGGCGGCCACTTCGGCCGTGAGGTCCTCGGGGAGTTCGACGCCGGAGCTCAGCGGCAGCGACGGCAGGGAACCGGTGTCCGCGGCCACCGCGAGCAGGGTGGGGCCACTCAGGCCGTCCAGCGCCGCCCGCCAGGCGCACTCCGCGGCGACCGTGTCCTGTGCGACCAGCCACTCGTAGTAGCGGCGTACCGGAACCGGGGGTGTCCGGCCGACGTCCTGGGCGTCCGGCGACCAGAGCGCGAAGAGGTCCCGCAGCATCAGGGAGACCGACCAGCCGTCGGCGAGCAGGTGGTGGCTGGTGAAGACCAGCGCGTGGCGCTCCGCGCCCAGCCGCAGCAGGGTGAAGCGAAGCAACGGGGCACGGGACGGGTCGAACCTGCGGATCCGGTCCTCGGTGAGGAACGCGTCCAGCCGTTCTCGTGCACGGCCGTCCTCGGTCGGCCCGTCGCCCTGCGGTCCGTCGCCCCTCCGTCCGTCGTCCGCCGGTCCGTTGCCCGTCCGTCCGTCGCCCCGCAGGTCGTCCTCGTGCCACGGCACCGGCACGCTGCCGGGGATCAGCTGCACCGGGGTGCCGGAAGCCGTCTGGGTGAAGGCCGCGCGCAGCGCGGGGTGCCGGTCGGTCAAGGCCTGGCACGCGGCACGCAGTCCCTCCGCGTCGAGTGCGCCCTCCAGCTCGACGACCAGCTGTACGTGGTACACGTCCGGTGCCTGCCTGTCGTAGCAGGCGTGAAAGAGCAGCCCCTCCTGTACGGGGGTCAGCGGCAGGACGTCCTGAAGTCCGCGGTCCGCCCACGCCGACTCCAGAAGTTCCAGCTCCCGCTGTCCCACCACGGCCGGCAGCACGTCCGTGGGGGTGAGCCCGCCGGAACCCTGCCGGGAGGTGTGCGCGACCAGCGCACGGAGCGCGGCCAGCCAGGCCTCCCCCAGCCGTCGCACATCGTCCTCGGCCAGCAGCGCGCCGGGCCAGGTGAACGAGGCGACCAGCTGCGGGCCGGTCGGCAGGTCCTCGGTCACCGCGTTGATGTCGAGCACGTGCGGCAGGGACAGCCCGGCGTCCGCCGCCGGACCCGTGGCGTCCGACTCGGCCGCGGGCTGCCAGTGTCCGCCGTCGGAACCCGCGAAACGGCCCAGGTAGTTGAAGCCCAGCTGCGGGACGGGCAGCGCGCCGAGCACGGCGGCCGTCTGCGGATTGAGGTGGCGCAGCATTCCGTAGCCGATGCCGTGGTCGGGAATCGCGCGCAGCTGCTCCTTGACCCGCTTGAGGGCCGTGCCCAGCAGGGGTCCTACCCCGTCCGCCTCCTCCCAGTCCCGCACGCCGGGATCGAGGCGTACGGGATGGAGACTGGTGAACCAGCCCACGGTGCGCGACAGGTCGAGCTCCGCCGCGATCTCCTCGCGGCCGTGCCCCTCCAGGTTCACCAGCACCCCGGTGCCCTCGCCCAGGCCGCGCTCCCGCCGCCACGATGCGACCGCCAGTGCGAGCGCCGTCAGCAGGACGTCGTCGATTCCCGCGCGGTAGGCGGCAGGCACCGTGGTGAGCAGGGGCTCGGTGTGTTCGGCGGTCAGTCGCAGGGTCAGCGACCGGGCGGTGCCGTGCACGTCACGTGTGTGGTCCAACGGGCTCGCCGCCAGCGCGGGATCGTCTCCGGCACGCAACATGCCCTCCCACAGCGGGATTTCGGCGGTCCTGGCCGGATCGGCGGCCGCTTCGGACAGCCGGTGCGCCCAGGTGCGCAGCGAGGTCGGGACGGGGGCGAGGTCGGGTGTTCCGCCGCCCTCGACCGCCTCCCACGCCACCCGCAGATCAGGCAGCAGGATCCGCCAGGAAACGCCGTCCACGACGAGGTGGTGGGCCACCACGAGCAGCCGTCCCGCGTCCCGGGGACCGGCGTCGAACCAGACGAAGCGCACCATCCGCCGCTCGTCGGGGGCGAGTTCGGCGACCGCGCGGGCCGACTCCGTGGTGATACGGGCCCGCAGAGCGGCGGCGTCCAGCCCCTCGACTCCGACGCGGCGCACGCAGTCCTCGGCCCGTACGGCCGCGGCCGGTGCGATGTCCAGCTCCCACGTGGGGCCCGCGTCCCGCGCCGTGCGCCGCATCCGCAGGGCGTCGTGTCTGTCCAGCACCGCCTGTACGGAGGCGGTGAGCAGGTCCGTGCGGGCGAGCGGGGGCACCTGGAGCAGGGTCGCCTGGTGGAAGCCGTCGCTCGGCCCCTTGCGCTCGCTCAGCCACTGCGTGATCGGGGTCGCGGGCATCTCTCCGACGCCGGCCCCGGGCGCCTCCTGCACGGCGTCCCGCGCCGGGCGCGCCACCAGGGCGAGCGCGGCGACGGTGCGGTGGGTGAACACGTCCTTGGGGGTGAGCGCCAGTCCGGCCCGGCGGGCCCGCGCGACGAGCTGGATCGAGACGATCGAGTCGCCGCCCAGGTCGAAGAAGCTGTCCTCCGCTCCCACCTCCGGCACGGCGAGCACCGCCGCGAACAGCTCCGCGAGCTGCTTCTCGACGGCGCCGTGCGCCGCTCTGCCGCCGACGGCGCGAACGAGCGCGGGAGCCGGCAGCGCCTTGCGGTCGAGCTTGCCGTTGGGCGTCAGGGGCAGCTCGGCCACCTGTACGAGCGCCGCGGGCACCATGTAGTCGGGCAGCGCGGCCGCCGCCAGGTCCAGCAGCTCCTGCGGGTCAGCCGCAGGTCCGGCCGGCACGGTGTAGGCGACCAGGCGCTGCACGCCCGGCTGGTCCTCCCGCACCACGACCGCGACCTGGGCGACGGCTTCGTGCCGGGCCAGTACCGCCTCGATCTCGCCGAGCTCCACGCGCAGGCCGCGGATCTTCACCTGGTCGTCCGACCGCCCGAGGTATTCGAGGTCACCGTCGGGGGTGCGGCGCACCACGTCCCCCGTGCGGTACATCCGCTTTCCCTCGGGGGCGAACGGGTTGGCGACGAACCGTTCGGCTGTCAGCCCCGGCCGGTCCACGTATCCCGAGGCGAGCTGCCGCCCTGCCAGGTACAGCTCGCCGGGTACGCCCGGGGCGACCGGACGCAGGGCCGGATCCAGCACGTACACCTGGGTGTTCCACACCGGCCTGCCGATCGGGACGGACGTACTGGCCGTGTGCTCCTCGTCGGGGCGGCAGTCCCAGTGAGTGACGTCGACGGCCGCCTCCGTGGGTCCGTAGAGGTTGTGCAGGCTCGCGCCGAGGCGCTCGAAGAAGCGGTTCTGGGTTTCCGAGGACAGCGCCTCCCCGCTGGAGAAGACCTGCCGCAGGCTGGTGCAGCCGTCGGCGGTCGGCTCCTGGAGGAAGACCTGGAGCATCGAAGGGACGAAGTGGGCGACGGTCACCGACTCGCGCCGGATCAGGGCGGCCAGATAGGCGGCGTCCTTGTGTCCGCCCGGTGCGGCGACCACCAGCGCCGCACCGGTCTGCAGCGGCCAGAAGAACTCCCACACCGATACGTCGAACCCCGACGGGGTCTTCTGCAGTACCCGGTCGCCCGGCTCCAGCGGGTAGCGGTCCTGCATCCACAGAAGCCGGTTGACGATCGCGGAGTGCGGCACCACGACGCCCTTGGGGCGCCCCGTGGAGCCGGAGGTGAAGATCACGTAGGCCGGGTCGGCGCCGACCGGCCGCCGGGCCGGGGCGGCCGGGGCGGCCGACGGCAGCGGCTGGTCGAGGAGGAGCCGGGGCACCGGGCACGGCGGCAGGAGCGCCGCGACCGCGGCGGTGGTCAGCAGCAGCCGGGGGGCCGAGTCCTCAAGGATCCAGCCGATCCGCTGCGCCGGGTAGTCGGGGTCCACAGGGACGTAGGCGGCCCCGGCGGCCAGTACCGCGTGCAGCGCCACCACCAGTTCCACCGAGCGGGGCACCGCCACCGCCACGAAGTCCCCGCCGCCCACTCCGCGCGCCCGCAGCACATCCGCGAGCTCCGCCACCCGGCGGGCGAAGGCCCCGTAGGACAGCGAGCGGTCCTCGAACACCAGGGCCGTGGCCTCGGGCGTGCGGGCGGTCTGTGCCGCGAACAGGGCGGGCAGAGTCGTGTCCGGCAACGGTTGCCGGGTGTCGTTCCCCTGGTGCACGGCCCGCGCCCGCTCCTCCTGCGTGAACAGCTCGATGCGGCCGACCAAGGTGCGGGGGGCATCCAGATACGTGCTGAGCAGCATGCGCAGCCGGGTCATGAGCCGGTCGGCGGCAGGTCCTTCGAAGAGGTCGCCGTCGTAGCTGAGTGCCAGTCGCAGGGTCCGGCCCGGCTGGGCGGACAGGTTGAGCGGGTAGTGGGTCCAGCCCTCGGGCTGCTCCTGGGCCGCGTCCTCCGCAAGAGTGACCCGCAGGTCGCGGTAGGTCGGTACGGCATCCCAGTCCAGCGGTGCGCTGGCGAACGCGACGGCGGTGTCGTACAGGTCGCCCAGACCGGCGCCGCGCTGTATCTCGGCCAGACCCAGGTGGTGGAACGGCTCCAGATCGGCCTGCTCGCGCTGTACGCGGGCGAGGAGCGCCGCCAGCGGCTCGGCCGGGTCGAGCCTTACCCGTACGGGAGCGGCATTGATGAACAGGCCGACCATGCCCTCGACGCCGTCCAGCTCGGCGGGCCGTCCCGACACCGTCTGGCCGAACACCACGTCCTGGCGTCCCGTCAGACCGCTGAGCGTCAGCGCCCAGATGCCCTGGAGCACGGTGTTGAGGGTCAGCCCTGCGGCGCGTACGGCTTCCGTCAGGTCGGCGGTCAGCTCCGGGGAGAGCTCGGTGGAGGCCAGCCTCGGCAGCGTCGCCGGTCCCCGTGCGGGGCGGCCGGCGGCGATGAGGGTCCCTTCCTCCAGCCCGTCCAGGGCGGCAGCCCAGGCGTCCTGCGCGGCCTGCCGGTCCTGGGCGGCCAGCCAGGCCAGGTACCCCTCGAAGGGCACGACGCGGACGAGACCGGCCGGGTCGGCGTCCTGGGCGTACAGCGTGAACAGGTCGTCCAGCACGATCTGGAAGGACCATGCGTCGAGGAGGATGTGGTGGTACGTCATCACCAGGACGTGACGCCGGTCGGCCAGGCGCACCAGTGTCAGCCGGATCAGTGGCGGACGTGCCATGTCGAAGCCCTCGGCCCGGTCCGCGGCCCGGTAGCGGTTCAGCCGCCGTTGCTGCTCCTCCGGCAGCAGGCCGCGGAGGTCCAGCTCGGACCATGGGACGCGGACGTCGCGGCGGACGAGCTGGACCGGCAGGCCGGACTTGCGGAGCTGGAAGCCGGCGCGCAGTGCCGCGTGCCTGCCGAGCACCTCGTCCGCGGCCGCCCGCAGCGCGTCCGCCGACAGCGGCCCGTCCAGCGCGAGCGCGACCTGGATCGCGTAGACGTCGATCGCCTCGTCGTCGTACAGCGCGTGGAAGAGCATTCCCTCCTGGAGCGGAGTCAGCGGCAGTGCCGCCTCCAGGGACGACCGCGCGGGAGGCGGGCTCTCCTGCGTCCTTGTGCTGGTGGGCATCGCGGCTCCTTCGTCCGGCTCACGGGCTTACCCCCGGATCTTGCCGACCGGCCGCCCGCCGACTCCAGGCAGCGGACGAGCAGTTGAGCGGTGAAGCGCGGCGGCCCGCCCCTGCCGGTTGTCTGCCTGCTTGCCGGTGCGCGCACGCGGAAGCGGTGAAGGGTCCCCACGGATGCCTGGTGCGTTCCGTGGAAGCCCTCCACCACCTGGGGGCCGCGCGTGGTCTCAGACCGGCAGCGGTTCGGACACGGCGTGGACGAGACCGGCAATCGCGTCGAGCACCGCCTGGCTGGTGTCGGTGTCGAGGAGGAAGAAGTGCCCGCCGGGGAAGACCTCGACCGTGCATCCGCCGGTGGTCAGCTCCGCCCACTCGCCCAGTTCGCTCACGTCGATGTCCGGGTCCTCGCTGCCGCCCAGGACCAGGAGCCGCTCCCGCAGGACGCCTCCGGCGATGACCTCCGCGGTCCGCAGGTCGAGTGCGGCGTCGCTCCGGAACAGCTGGAGCAGCCGATCGCGCCAGAACGCGTCGCGGACCAGCTCGGGACGGGTGTTGCCGACCCTGGCGAGGAAGGAGACGATCTCCTCGTCGCTGAACCCCTGCAGGGCGGAGCGCCCGGCGGAGCGCGGCGGACGCCCGCTGAGGACCAGCCCCTCGCAGGATCCGGGATGTGCCAGGGCGAAGGCCACGGCCAGTCCGGCACCCATGCTGTGGCCGAAGAGATACGTGGGCAGTTCCTCCCGTGCCGCCAGTCCTTCGGCGACGCCGCTCACGATCTCGGCGACCGTGGTGGCCGGTGGTTCCCCGAAGCGGCGCTCGCGCCCCGGCAGGGCGGCGCCCAGCACCTCCACCGTCTCGGGCAGCCGGTTGAGCAGGGGGCGCAGGGACGTCGGGCCCGAGGCCCCGTAGGGGAAGACGACCAGCCGCGAGGTGGGGCTCCCGGTCGGTTTGCGCAGGGGGAATATCCAGTCCGGTGCCTTGGTCATGGGAATCTGGACCCTTCTGTGGAGGAGGTCCGCAGCGCGACGAGCACCGGCACGACGGATCCGGTGCCTCGTGCGGCCAGGGCGGACAGCAGTTGCTGTGCGTGGGCGGTTCCGGACGAGAGCAGGCTCTGCCTGTCCAGCCGTCGGTCCTGGAGCTGGCGTTCGGTGACCCGGAGGTACGGGGAGTCGACCTCTTGGACCGTCACATCGGCGGCGTGGGTGCCGGTCAGCCAGCCCTCGACGACCTCGCGGGCCGACCCGGCCGACCGGGGCACCTCGACGACGGTCAGTACGTGCGCGGTGCCGCCGGGGCGCAGGACGTACGGGGCGACGGCCGCGGTCCGCCGGAGCACCTGCCGTGCCGTGCTCTGGCCGAACTCGCCGGCATCGCCCTCGATCCGCGGCATGGTCGGACTGTTGAAGACGAGGCTGCCGAACCTGCCGGTGTCGCCCAGCTCTGCGCGGCCGAGCGCGGTCGGGTCGGTGAAGTCCGCGACCGTGAAGCGGACGTCGCGTCCGTTGAGGAGGGCGTTGGCCCTGGAGAAGCGGACGCTGCGCGGGTTGAGGTCGAATCCCGCGACCCGGCCGCATCCCGGGCCGGCGTTCAGCGCCAGGAATCCGCTGCCGCACCCCACATCGAGGAACGACCCGTCGATCCGGTCGACCGCGTCGAGTGCCAGCAGGCTGGACGCGTGCGGCGGCATGGCGAGTTCGGCCGCGTCCCTCGTCACCACCTGCTGCGGAGCCGGGTTGTCGAAGAGCCGGTCGGACAGGAAGAACCGGGAGCGGTAGGGGGTCAGGGAGGCGGTGCCCAGGTAGTGGTCGCCGGACCTGGTAAGGAGGGCGAGTTCCTGGAGCAGGTCGGTCAGTTCGGGCTTGAGCGCGGCGTGCACCCACAGGTCGGGCACCGCGCGGTTGAGGAGGAACAGGGACGTCAGGACGCTCGGCGGCGCGTCCGCCGGGGCGGGGCGCGTGTGGTCACTGAAGAAGGCGTACCGGGCGGGATTGCTCAGCAGATGCCCGGAGCTTGGCGCCCGGAGCAGCCCGGCTGCCCGTTCTTCGCCGTACTCCGCCTCCCGGAGGAGGGCGGCGACCGAGCGCAGGGCTTCCCCCGCCTCCCGCGAGGTGAACACCGGGCCGTCGGCGAGGCTCGTCGCAGCGGTCATCGGCGATCACCCCGCCTGCGGGGTCGCGAGCCGGTTCTCGGCGATGAGCCCGGCGATCTCCCGCAGCACGGGGTGGTCGTAGAAGGCGTCCAGGGGCAGGACTCCTTCGCCGAAGGCGTCCTCGACCGAGGCGATCAGCCGCATGGCCGCCAGCGAGGTGCCGCCGCACGAGAAGAAGTCGACGTCCGCGTCGTCCACCCGCAGGCCCAGGCCGCGGCAGGTGGCGACGACCCATCGTTCGATGTCATCGGCGGTGTGCGTGTCACGTGTATCCATGTTCCGGTCTCTTCTCAGGTCGAAAGGGCGTGGTCGTCGGCGCGGAGCAGCGCGGCCAGTTCGCTGATGGTGGAGAAGGCGTAGAGATCGGCGACCGTGAGGCGCCGGTCCGGCAGCGCGTTGTCGAGGATCGTGTGCACGCGCACCAGGCTGAGCGAATCGCCGCCCACGTCGAGGAACCAGTCGTCGGGTCCGAAGTCCCGGTGCCCGAGCACCTCGTGCCAGGCCTGGGCGATGATGTCCTCCATCGAGGCGACACCCGTGCAGGGCAGCTCCTGCGCCTGCGCCTGCTGCTGGTCCTTCTCTTCCAGTACGCGGCCGGGGTGCGCCGCCTGTTCCGGCGGGGTGGCGGCGGTGCCGACGGGGGCGGCTCCCGCCGTCAGCGCGGCGATGTCGATCTTGCCGTTCTTCGTCATGGGGAGCTCGTCGACCACCGTCCACAGATGCGGGACCGAATAGGTGGGTAGCGTGCGGGAGACGAAGGCCCTCAGCGCGGCGGCCTGCGGGGTCACGCCCTGCGGGGTCACGGCGGCGAGGATCTGCTTGTCGCCGTTCCCCACGGAGACCACGGCGACGGTGGCGTCGTGCACCTCCGGGTGTTGACGCAGGAGCCGGGCCACACTGTCGGGTTCGATCCGGAAGCCGCGGACCTTCACCTGGCTGTCGCGGCGTCCGTGGAAGCGCAGGTTACCGTCGGCGTCCCAGCGCGCGAGGTCGCCGGTGCGGTAGAAGAGACGTCCGTCGTCGTCGGTGCCGAACGCGCGAGCGGTCTCGTCCGGCATGCCCACGTACCCGAGGGCCACTCCTTCGCCGAACGCGACCAGTTCGCCGATTCCGCCCGGTGGCACGGGGCGCCCCGTACCGTCGAGGATCTTGATGCCGGTACCCAGGATCGGCCGCCCGATCGGCAGGGCGCCGCCGGTGACGCCGGTGAGGTCGTCGATGTGGTGGGCGGCGGTGATGGTGGTGTTCTCGGTGGGCCCGTAGCCGTTCGTCACCCGGATTCCCGGACAGGCGCGCACGATGGCCGCCACGTGCGGAGGAGAGATGACGTCGCCGCCGGTCATCAGCTGGACGAGACCGCGGAAGGCGTCCGGACGGAAGTCCGCCACCAGCCGGAAGAGACCGGACGTGAGGAACATCCCGGTGACCTCGCGCCGCTCCAGGAAGGTCGCCAGTGCGTTGGGGGTCACATGGGCGTCGGGGTGGACCTCGATCGTTCCGCCCGCCAGCAGCGGGTAGAAGATCTCGATGGTGGAGGCGTCGAACGCCAACGGGGCCAGGCGGACGTAGCGTTCGTACGCCCTCGCAGGGAACAGCTCCGTGTCCAGGGCGAGTCTGACGACGCCGCGGCAGGGAACCATCGCGCCCTTCGGGACCCCGGTCGTACCGGAGGTGAAGGCCACGTACGCGGCGCGTTCGGGGTCCGCCGGTGCGGCGGCGGGCGCCAGTCCCGTCCGCGGCGGGTCCGCGGGATCGACGACCGCCATCGCGATACGGCCTTCCGTGGCCGGACCCAGCGCCGCGAGCCCGTCGGCTGTGCCGAGGATCACCCGTACCCCGGCCCGTTCCAGGATCGACGAGGTCGTCCTGGCGGGGCTGCCGGAGTCGATGCCGACATAGGCCGCACCCGTCCGGAGAATCGCCAGGACGGCGATGATCTCCTCGATGGAACGGGGGGCGACGAGGGCCACCCGGTCGCCCTCACGGACGCCCGCCTCGCTCAGCAGGGCCGACTGGGCGGTGACGGCGGCCATCAGCCGACGGTAGGTCACCCTGCGGTCCGGGTCGCCGTCCCGGACGGCGACGGTGTCCGGACGGCGCTCCGCCGCTGCCTCGATCAGCTGCCACAGTCCCTCGGTGGGCTCGGTACCTGTGCCCTGCTCCCACTGGTCCAGCAGTCGGCGCTGGGCGCCGGTCACGGTGGTGATCGCGGCCAGCGGGCCTTCCGGGTCGGCGGCCATGTCGACGAGCGCGCGGTCGAAGCCGCCGGCCAGCGAGGTGGCCTCGCCCGGCGTCAGTACGGTGGTCGCGTATTCGAGTTCGAGCGCGGCAACCGGATCCCAGGACATCACGTGCAGCATCGCGTCGTACATCGTGCCGCCGGTGTGGCCGATGCGGATGCTGAAGCGCACGTCGCCCGCGGTCAGCGTCGCGGGCAGTACGTCGTTCTGCGCGGCGAAGACGATCTGCGCCAGGGGGTTGCGGGCCGGGTCCGCGCCCGTCGAGAGTGCCGTGGCGATGTCCTCGAAGGGGACGTCACCGTGCCGGAAGGTGTCCCGCAGCGCCCGGGCCGTCAGCCGTACGTAGTCCGCGACGCTCGCCTCCGCCGGTGTCTCGCAGGCGATCGGGGTGAGACCGGTGGCACCGCCGATGACCTGCATGGTGGTGCGGGAAGTCCGGCCGTTCGTCGGCACGCCGACCACCAGCCGGTTCTGTCCGGCGCGGCGGGCGACCGTCAGGGCCCAGGCCGCCAGGAGGACGACATTGCGGCTCACCTTCAGGGTGCTCGCCAGCTCGACGCATCCCGTCCGGGCCGCCTCGGTGAGCAGGAAGGGAACCCTGGCCCCCGTGAAGGCACGGGTCTGCGGACGCTCCAGATCACCCGGCAGTTCGACGACGGTCGGCCAGCCTTCGAGCAGGGCCGCGCGGGCGGCGACGGCTTCGGGAGCAACCCCGGTCCGCTCCGCCGCGACGAACACCTCCATGCCCGGCGCCTCGGCGTCTGCGGGGTCCCCGTCGGCGTAGCCCTCGGCGATCTGCTCCCACAGCAGGCCGTAGCTCCAGCCGTCCAGCAGCACGTGGTGGGCGAGGACGGACAGCACCGTGCGCTCCGGTCCGGCGGCGGTGAGTACGAAGACCAGGGGCGGCTCGGCGTACGGTCGCAGCAGCTGCGGCGCCAGCGGGGAGATCAGCCTTTCGGCCAGGCCGACCACGTCCGTGCCCGGCGGCTGCGGCGGCAGTTCCTGCTCGATGACCTTCGGGCCCCGGGAGCGGGCCACCCGGCGGCCGACCATGCCCGTGTCGGCGTCGCGTGTGAAGACGGTGCGCAGCGCGGAGTTGCGCCGCACGACCCGGGCCAGCGCGACGGTGAGCCGTCCGGTGTCGAGCGGACCGGTGATCTCGGCGCTGGTGAGCACGTGGAAGGGGGAGGGTCTGCCGGTCAGGGTGCCCTCGACGGAGAGCATTCCCTCCTGCACACGGGTCGCCCTGGTGTGTACGTCGTGTGACTCATCGGGAAGCACGGTGGCTGGCCTCAACTCTCTCGTGGGCCGACGGAACGGACAGGGTGTCGAGTCCCCTCTCGTCCGGCGTGAAGTGGACGGGCAGGGAACTGAGCCCGGTCAGGAAGTTCGAGTGGAAGTGCTGGACCTCTCCGGTGACCTCGATCTCCGCGACACAGGTCCGCAGCGCGTCGAGCAACGCGGTCACCTCCACCCGCGCCAGATGGGCGCCGAGGCAGAAGTGGGGTCCGTAACCGAAGGTGAGGTGCTTGTTCGGGGTACGCCCCAGGTCGAAGGTGTCGGGGGCGGCGAAGACGCTCTCGTCGCGGTTGGCCGAGGAGTGCCACACGGTGACGATGTCGCCTGCCTGGATCTCCTGGCCTGCCAGCACGACGCGGTTCAGTGCGGTCCGGCCGAAGTGCATGGTGGGTGAGGCCCAGCGCAGGGCCTCTTCGGCGGCCGAGTCGAGGGTGACACTGCCCTCCCGCAGGCGCCGCCACTGCCCGGCGTCACCGGCCAGCATGTGGACCACGTCGTTCATGGTGAGCCGGCTGGTCTCCTCGCCGCCGAGGATCAGGCTGTAGCAGTTGAGCACCACCTCGTCCCGGGTCAGCGGCTTGCCGTCCACGAGGCTGTTGGTGAGGACGGTGATCACGTCGTCGGTCGCGTGGCCCCTCCGCTGTTCCATGAGGTCGGCGAAGTACAGCAGGATGTCGCTGCGTGCGGCCCATGCCTCCGGTACGGACTGGCCGGCCGTGTCGGAGCTGAGGGCGGCCCGGGTCCGCGACAGCAGGAACTCCCTGTCGCTGTGCGGGACTCCGAGCAGGTCGGAGATGGTGGAGATCGGGATGTTCTCCGAGATCTCGGTGGCGAAGTCGCACTCGCCCCGGCGTACCGCGTCGGCGACCAGCCGCCGGGTGTTGGCCCGCACGCGGCGGGTCACGCCTTCCATGGCCCGTGGCGAGAACGCCTTGAGCAGCGCGTTGCGCATCTGGCGGTGCCGGGCGCCGTCGGTGACCGCGCACATGCGGCCTGCCGCCGAATCGCCTCCGGCCAGCAGCGTGACGAGTACGTTGCCCTTCTCCGACGTGTAGTTCCGGGTGTCGCGGTACACCGTCATCACGTCCTGGTACCGGCTGACGACCCAGAAGCCCGGGCGGCCCTCGGCCCCGGGGTGCCGGTGGACGGGGCGCTCCCGGCGCAGCGTTCTCCAGTAGCCGCTCAGATCGGTTCCCGCGAACGTCTCGGGGTCCGTCAGGTCGACGGCGTCGAGGAACTCGTCGGGCCAGGTGGTTCCAGAAGCCTCGGCATGCACGAAGCGACCTCCGGTGCGTGGCATGCAGGGCGCATGCGGAAGGGAATCGCCGCCGGAATTCCGGTGGCTCGAAAGGGATGCGTCGATTGGAGTCCAGGGCCTGCCACCGCCGCCAGGCAGCGGACCGGCAGATTCGCGGCCGGTGAATTGCCCACGGCCTTGCCCGCGCCGTGCCTGGCCGTGAACCGGTGCACTGCACAAGGCTCCTGGCGGAGCATCGTCAGCAGAAGGAGACCCCTCGATGGACCGGCCCGATGACAGAGCGCCCGATGACAAAGAAGTCGATGGCAGAGGAGCCGACGGCAAGGCCCCCGTCGTTTCGCTGTGGCGGAACACGGACTACCTCGGATGGTGGACGGGCAATACGCTCTCCGCGGTGGGGACGAGCGTCTCGTCCATCGCCTATCCGCTGCTGGCCCTGTCCCTCACCGGGTCGGTGACGAAAGCCGGGTTCATCGGTTCGGCGAATCTCATCGGGGTGCTCGTCACCACGCTGTGGGGCGGCGCGCTGGCGGACCGGGTGTCGCGCCGCGCCATCCTGGTGGCCGTGCCGCTCGTACAGGCGGCGGTCCTGACCGCGGTCGGCCTGTCCGTGCACAACGGTCGCATCAGCATCCCGCTGCTGGCCGTCACCGCGCTGGTGAGCGGACTGTGCTCAGGGGTCATCCTCGGTGCCAGTACGCCGTCGCTCCGGCGGATCGTTTCCAAGGAGCAGTTGGCCACCGCCAACGGGCAGGCGATGAGCCGCGACATGGCCGCGCAGCTGGTGGGACCGCCCCTGGGCGGTGTCCTGTTCGGGCTCGGCCGCAGCATCCCCTTCTTCGCCGACGCGCTCTCCTTCGTCTTCGCCGCGCTGGGGGCGCTCAACATCCGGCGTCCGCTCGGGCCCGACCGGGCGCCGGACGGGCCGCGCACCACGATGCTCCAGGACGTCGGCCAGGGGATCGGGTTCGTCCGGCGGCATCCTTTCCTGCGGTTCGTCGTGGTCATGGCGTCCCTGCTCAACATGATCGACCAGGCGTTCCTTCTGCTGCTCATCGCCGTGGTCGCGCACCGAGGCGGCGGCCCGACCGAGATCGGCCTGGTCAGCGGTGCCGCGGTGGCCGGGGCGCTGGTCGGCGCGGTGTTCGCCTCCTCGGTCATGAAGCGGGTGTCCGCACGCCCTCTGCTGTGCGTGTCGGTCTGGCTGCTGACGGGTTCCTTCGCGCTCACGGCAGTGGTGCCCGAGGTGTGGCAGATCGGCGTGGTCGTCTGCCTGGCGGGGCTGACCGCGGTCCCCGTCAACGTCATCCTGCAGACGTACGTCATGCAGCTCGTCCCCGACGAACTGCTGGGCCGGGTGGCGGCGGTGAACCGGTTCGGGGCGTACTCGCTGGAGTGGGCCGGCCCGATGCTGGCCGGCGGTCTGGTCTTCGTGTTCGGAGTGGCGGGAGGCGTCCTGGCGCTTCTCGTCCTGCTGGTTCCGCTCGGTGTCATGGTCACGGCTTCCCGGTCGCTCGACATCCTCGCCACCCCGGTCAACGAGGTGAACGAGGCGACCGCAGAGCGGCCGTCCCTCCAGCCCGCGGCCTGACCGCGTGGCTCGTACCACCCGGTGGCCCGGTCGGGGCAGGAGCCTCGGGGCGGGCGCGAACAGCCCCGTGGGGGGGGGGGGGGGGGGGGGGGGGGGGGGGGGCGCCCCCCCCGCGGGGGGGGGGGGGCCCCCGGGGGGGGCCCCCCCCCCACGGGGCCATGGTGCTGCGGGAGCTCACCCGCTCAGCGCCAGGGCCTGTTCCTCCGCGACGGATCTGAGGGGCTCCGCGGCCGGCGCTGCCGCCAGGAAGGCGTGGACGTGCCGCAGCATGCGGTACTCGTACCGGCTCCCCCGGTCCACCTGAAGGAGGGAGGAGTCGACCAGCTCGGAGAGCATGTCGATCGCTGCCGTGTCCCAGGCCTCCTTGCCTGCGGCCCCCCGGCCGTCCGCGGCGAGGACCTGGGCCGCGGGGAGCCGGGCCAGACCGGCCAGGAAGTCCCGCTGACGTTCGTCCAGCAGGTTCAGGCTCCAGCGGACGCTGGCCTCGACCGACTGCTGGTGGGGCAGCATCGAGTGGTCCGCCGAGCCGAGCAGCCTCCGCGCACGGCTGTCGGAGCGCAGCGTGGGCAGCGACACCATCCGCAGCCGCTGGGCCGCGAACTCGACCAGCCGGGGCAGCAGATCCAGGTCCTGGCACAGCTCGCCGAGCTGTGCGCGTTCACCGGACAGGTCCAGCGTCGGGCAGACCCTCTTCAGTCTTTCCAGCAGCAGTTCCACCGCCGCCTCCACCGTCAGCGACGGGATCTCCCAGAGGGTGACCCCGCTCCACCGCGGAGGGCGGCGGGAGGTGATGAGTATGCGCAGCTGTGGATGGCCGGCGATCAACCGGTCCACCAGCCGGTCCGTGGTTCTCGGCAGGTGCTCGGTGTTGTCGAGTACCAGCAGCAGGCGCCGTCCGGTGTCCGGCGTCCCGTCGTCGAGCAGCCCCTCGACGGCTCCCCACGCCAGCTCCATGACCGAGTCGAGGTCCAGGTCCTGTTCCGAGGGGATTCGGCCCATCTCGGCGACGGCCACGCCGTCGGCGAACAGGCGGCAGACCTTTTCGGCGACCGCCTGGGCCACCCGCGACTTGCCGACTCCGCCGGGTCCGGTCAGCACGGTCACCTGATTTCCAGTCACCAGTTCCGCTATCTGCCGCACTTCGCTCTCCCGCCCGATCATCGGTGTGCGCGGCGGTTTCGGCCCTCGCCAGACGTCCTTGCCGGGGCTGACCATGTGCATCCATTCGGCGACGGCGGAGGAGGACGAGTCCGCGCCGTCGGCGGGCAACGCATGCAATTCCTGGCGCAGGCCGGGGTCGAGAACGGCGAGGAGCATGTCGACGGAGCTGCGGCGCGGCTTGACGATCTGCCCGCGTTCCAGATTCCTGATGGTCCGGACACTGATTCCCGACAGCTCGGAGAGTTCCTCCTGCGTGTATCCGCGCATCAGACGCAAACGGACCAGTGCGTTGTTGGACATGCCAGTTCCCCCAGTTCCCTTCGTGCGGCGTTGCCGCAGGCTTCCGGCAGCGGGACGCACCAGCGGGTGCGTCGGCAAGGGGAGTGTCCGTCCGACCGTTCCCGTTCGCCTCCCGCGGGGATACCGGAAGGGGCCATTCGGGGAATGGCCCCTCGCCGCGCCGCGGGGAACACCCTGCGACGCGGCGTGCGACTGCTTCGTCCGGCCGCTTCAGCTGTGTGCTCAGCTGTGTGCGGGCTCCCTCCCGGGCCGGACTGCCGCCGGGCCGGTGGGAAGCAGTCGGCCGATCGCGGCCATCATCGCCCCGGGATCGGCGTACGGATATCCGTGGTCGCCCGGAAGCGTCGTGACGGTGAACTCCCCGGCGGCGCAACGCTCCCAGTGCGGCAGGGCATCGGGCGGCGTGACCAGGTCGTCGGCCCCGCCGAAGGCGTACAGCGGAGTGTCGATCCGCGTCGGTTGCGGCACGAGGTAGGACTCCGCGTAGCCGAGGTCCATCCGTACGGCCCGGGTGACCTCCGTCAGGAACGCAGGGTAGTCCAGCAACTCGGCGGGCAGCCCTCCGTTGTCGGACAGCCAGGTGAGCAGGGTCCGTTCGTCGCTGTGGGCGAGCCTGCGACGCGGCGGCACCTGGGGAGCCCGGGTGCCGGAGATCAGGGCGGCCAGTGGGGCGCGCACGTGGTCCCGTTCGGCCCGTACGGCAACCTCGTAGGCGAGCATTCCGCCGAAGCTGTGCCCGAACAGCAGGTACGGCATGTCGAGTTCGGGGCGCAGCCCCTCGTAGAGCGCGTCGGCCAGGGCGCCCATGCCCACCGGCATCCGTTCGCGGGCCCGGGTGCCCCGCTCCGGGAGTTCGACCGGAGCCAGTTCGACACCGTCCGGGAGGTGCGCGCGCCAGCTGGAGAACGCACCGGCTCCACCACCGGACTGCGGTATGCAGATCAGCCGTACCCGCGGCGTTCCGGCGCGGCACCTGCCGGTGATCCAGCGACTCTGGGGCTCAGGTCTCATGCTTTCGGCTCCCTGTTCCTTCTCCTGCTCGGGACGACCGCACCGTCGGTCCGGGACAGGAGCCTCCCAGTGCGGGACGGCGGGCCGCCAGGACAGAGAGGGGCAACTCATCGGCAAATGGCGGCTGTTGTCGGCGAGGTAACGCCGCGGGAGAGGAACGGTATGGCGTGCGGAGATCCTTCCACCCGGAAGAACGATCACGGAGGAGTACCACATGACACATCCCACGCCCCCTCGCGATGACGGCCTGGTGGAGATCGAACTGAGCGACGTCCTAAGGGAATTCGCGGCGACGGAGCGATGTTCCCGGAGCTCCGCGGCCTTTCGTAGGGCCGAAGGCGCCGAGCCCGGAAGGAGATTCACCATCGAGACCATGACCACGGACGGCATGCACCGCGTTGTCGCACTCCGGTCCGAGGACTGTGTGCCTGTGACCGGGGAGGACCGGGCCGTGCTGCGGTCCACGGTCACGGCTCTGCTCGATCTCACCGACCATCAGGAAGGAGCGGCACGGACCGAGGTGACCCTGTCGGCGCACGGCCCCCGCATCGCGGCGTGCTTCCTCGAAGGCGGTCACAAGACCCCCTGAATCTCCGGGGGAACGGGGGCGGGAACCGCACAGGAACCGTTCGGGAAGCCCTTCGGCGAATGTCTGTCTCGTCAGCAGGACACCAAGCGGGGGGAAGCGGAATCATGGGACGCAATCTGGCGGGACTCATCGCGGTGGCCATGACGGTACTGGTTCTCGGCACGGCGGCCGCGGTGGAGTCCGGTGCGTCGGACGGACCGGGGAAGGGATACCACGTCATCGCCGAGGACAAGGGACCCACCGCTGTCAGGGTGTGAACTCCGCCCGAGGTCCGCACTCCGCCGCACCCTGCTCCGGTGCGGTCAGCTCCTGCGGCAGGACCCGGGAATCCCCAGTTCCGCGAACAACTCCTCGGCGGACCCGCGATGTTCGTCGGCGGAGCGTCCGTCGCCCAGTGCCCCGGCCGCCTCGGCCATGCCCGCCAGCGCGTACGCCTCCTCGGCCCGGTAGCCGACCGAGGAGGCGAGTTCGTACGCGCGGCGGTGCACGGTCAGCGCCTCGTCGTACTGGTGGTTCCTGCGGAGCAGGCGCGCGACCAGGTTCTCCACCTTGGCCCTGCGGAGCGGGGAAAGGCTCTGCCGGACAAGGGCCCGGGCCTGCTCCGTGAACTCGGACTCCTGCCGGGAGCGGCCGAGCCGGTGGGCACTCTCGGCCGACAGGGCCAGGACCAGGGCCACCTGCCCCGGCTCCCGCGTGCCGTCGCACAGCTCCCGCGCACGCGCCAGCCGTACCTCGGCCTCGGCGTACTCTTCGAGGCCGAAGTGGGCGAAGGCCAGATCGGTGAGCGCCACCAGTTCGTTCTCGTGCTGCTCCAGCCGCCCCGTGAGTTCGACGGCCCGCAGGGCCGCTTCGACGGCCTCGCGGTAACGGCCCCACTGCTCGTACAACGCGCTCAGAATGGTGAGGCTCTCGGCCTCGGCCCGGACGGAGCCCAGCTCCCTTTCCGTCGCGATCGCCTCCTGGAGGTCGGCGAGCGCCTCGGGGAAGCGTCCGAGGAGACTCTTGTACAGACCCAGCGTGCTTCCGCAGTGGGCTTCCGTGTGCCGGTCTCCGAGAAGCTGGGCCACCTTGCGCCCCTCCTCGGCCACCTCGATGCCCTCCACGAAGCGGCCGAGCTTCCAGCAGGCGACGCCCAGGTTGGACAGGGCCACACCCAAGAGAGCCAGGTCGTTGAGGCGACGGGCCGCGGCGACCGCGGTCCGGCTCAGATCCGCGAACTCCTCAAGATAGCCACTTGCGTTGAGCTGGAACGACAGATTGCGTGCCAGGCAGGCCGCATGCCGGTCGTACCCGCGTGCCTCGGCCAGGTCGACGGTGGCGAGCAAAGTGGTGTGCTCCCGCACGAACCACGCCCCGGCCTGGGCGGCACTGTGGATGTCGGGCAGTTCGGTGGGAGCCTCGGACACCCCGGTGGGCCGCCGCCGCCGGCCGGGGAAGAGGAACTCGCACGACACCTCGGTCGCCGCGAGGTAGTAGTCGAGGAGCCGCCCGACCGATGTGGCGTCCTCCTCCTCGGTCGTCCCGCAGAGCAGGCCCCGGGCGAAGGCGCGCACCAGATCGTGCAGGCTGTAGAGGCCCATCTCCGGTTGCTGCAGAAGGTGGACGTCCAACAGGAACTCCAGGACGTCCTCGGCCTCCCGGGTGGCCAGACCCAGCAGCGCCGCTGCCGAGCAGAGGTCGATGTCGCCCCCCGGGTGCAGCGCGAGGACCCGGAAGGCGGTACGGCACTCCTCGTTCAGCGCCTGGTAGGAGAGTCGCAGGGTGGCGGCGACGCTGCGCTCGCCGAGACTCAGCTCGTCCAGCCTGCGGGTCTCGTCACGAAGCCGGTCGGTCAGGTACTGCACGGTCCAACGGGGCCGGTTGTGCAGCCGGGCGGCCGCGATGCGCAGGGCCAGCGGCAGGTGCCCGCAGAGCTGGGCGAGTTCCCTGGCGGCCTCGGGTTCCGCGGCGACCCGGTGTGCGCCCACCGTCTCGGCGACCAGGGCGGCGCTCTCGTCCGGGGCCAGCACGTCGACGGATATCCACTTCGCTCCGTCCAGGTCGACCAGCCGCGCACGGCTGGTCACGATGGCCAGGCAGCCGGGCGACGTGGGCAGCAGGGGGACGACGCCGGCGGCGTCCGGTGCGTTGTCGAGCAGGAGCAGCACCCGCTTTCCCGCAAGAGTGGACCGCCACAGCGCTGTGCGGCCCGGCACGTCCTCCGGGATGCTCCCTCCCGGCACATCCAGTGACCGCAGCAGGATGTCGAGTGCGGTGCCCACGGTGACGGGCTGCTCTCCGGGGGTGTGGCCGCGCAGGTCGATGTGCAGCTGTCCGTCCGGGTGGGCGGCTGCGAGCCGGTAGGCGGCTCGTACGGCCAAGGAGGTCTTGCCGCTGCCGCCCATGCCGTCGATCGCCACGATCCGGCTGCGGTCGTCCGCCTCGTGCGCGCACGCCAGCAGTTCTCTCAGCTCCCGCTCGCGCCCGGTGAAGTCCGCCAGGTCGTACGGCAGGTCGCAGGGCACCCGGTGCGCGGTGGGAGGGGTGACGGCCGGAGTCACTGCCGGAGGGGAGACGGGAGCGGCAAGTTCCGGGCTCTCCCGGAGGATGCCCTCATGGAGCCGGGTCAGCTCCGGTCCGGGGTCGATGCCGAGCTCCTCGGCCAGTAACTCGCGGACGGCGCCGTACTCCCCCAGCGCCTCGGCCTGCCTGCCCGACCGGTACAGCGCGAGCATGAGCTGTCCCCGGAAGGCTTCCCGCAGCGGATGGCTGGTGACCAGCTCCCGCAGTTCGACCACCAGCATCGATGCCTCGCCCAGGCGCAGCCGGAGATCGAAGTACCTCTCCGCCGCGGCCAGCCGCCCCTCTTCGAGTGCTACCGCCGAGGCGTCGACAACAGGGCCGCCCTGTCCGGAGAGCACCGGGCCCCTCCACAGCGCGAGGGCCGCGTTCAGTGCCTCGACCGCGTCGGCGGGCGCTCCCGCCGCCGACGCCAGCCTGGCGTCGTGGACCCGCGCCTCGAACTCGCACAGGTCCAGTTGGGGCACCGACACCACGGCGCGGTAGCCCGGCCCGTCGGTGACCAGCACACTGCTGCCTTGAGGAATCCGCCGGCGCAGGTCGGCGACGGCCTTGCGCACCTGATGCGCGGCGGTCGCCGGAGGCTCCTCGTCCCAGACACCGGCCACCAGACGGGGGACGGGCAGTACTTTGCCGTGCTCCAGGAGCAGCATGACGAGCACGCGCTCCTGAATCGCTCCGCCGAGCCGCAGCCGGTTCCCGTCCGTCCACACCTCCAACGGCCCGCAGATGTTGAAGCGCAACTTTCTCTCGTCCGGTTCGGTCCCTGTGGATTCCGATTCCGTCATCCGTAGCCCCCCGCGTACCCCCTGGTTAGCTGGATGATAGACGCCGCGATCACGCTTGGATACGCAACGTGAGATCGGAGTCGCGCAGGCCTCTGGCAGGACTGCCTCCCCTCGTCGAGTGCACGGCCCGGAGGAGATGTCACCGGCTCCAAAGGCGCTGACAGACCGCTGTTTGATGCCTCTGTACGCACCGGGGCCGCGGCCTTGCGAGGGGTCTGGCGGGGAGCTGTCCGGCTGCCCCGGGGGGGCCGGCGCATGCGACCTCATCGCGTGGGCCCCTGAGTCCCGCTCCCCCCGTCCTCACCTGCAAGCGAGGCTCGATGTGTCGCGCCCCAAGGAGTTCGCAGGGGAAACTCAGTCGGCGTCAGTCGGCGTCACCAGGGTGTACATCACCGACCGCCTCTGCTTGTGGCGCTGGATGCGGCCCTTGGACACCAGGAACTCAAGGGCGTTCCTCACCACTTGCGGGGTCGGATTGCGGCGCGGGTGCTTATCCATGAGTTCATCCCTTTGCGGCCTCGGTTCTGACGAGCCTCCGCTGCTACCGCACACGGGGCAGGTTGGCGGTCCTGCCTCCCTCTGCAGCCGTCCTGGCGTGGACGCCCCCGAGTCGCCGCACTATTACTGATAGGCCGTCACGGCTTTCGGGAGCGTGCGGTCGAGACGACGGGATCCGACAGACACGGCGTGGCCGTACGCGTCCAGGTCATCGCGCAATCCATATCCGACGATCCCCGGTTGGCCAACCCGGGGATTCTCCGGAGCATTGGATTCGTCCTGCCCCGCTCGATGGAATCAAGACAACCTCGCATCACCGCCCGGAACGGCCCCTGCTCAGCCCATCGCGAGCTCAATACGTTCTCCGACTGAGAACTCGGCGAACAGAGCCTGGACCATTCCGCGATTGCGTCTGGTGTTCCGTGTCCCGGAGATCGCCCAACCGTGCAGCACGAACCCGCATCCGTCCGCCCCTCATCCAAGGAGACCGCCGCGCACCCCCTGTCCCAGACTCAGGAAACCCCGCAGATGTAGCTCGTCAGTAGTGCTTGGTACTCGGCCAAGGACCTCGCGCAGCAGCTCCGGGTCGACGCCTCCACTCTCCGCAGGTGGCGCACCGCCCGGCCACCACAGGGCCCTCCCTTCGTGCAGGTCTCCGATCGCGTCATCATGTACAGCGCGCTTGACGTCGAGGAGTGGCTGCGAAGTCGGCGCATCGACCCGCAGCTGGCGGCTTGATGGCACACATAGAATCCGTTCCCATTGGTGTACGGCTGTCCACCGACGTCGAATATCGCCCCGATCGAGCGAACCCGTACCGAGCCCGTGTCCGCTGGTTCGATCCGACCACCAAGCGCCGGCAGTCCCTTTCCGAGGGAAAGGACAGCGAAGAAGAGGCGCAGGCATGGATTCAGACCATCATCGAGGCGGCGCAGGCCGGCCTCAGTCCATCGCTCGCCACCATGAAGCTCGCTGAGCACGGCGATGCCAACATGGAACTGGCCCTACGTGGGCCGGAATTGAAAACCCGGGACCCCTATCTGTCCGGATGGCGGCTGCGCGTGACTCCCACGCTCGGGCACCTGCCCGTGCGGATGATCACGAACGGAGCTGTCGACCGCACCGTCCAGAACTGGATCACCGACGAGCTCGGCCGCTCGACCGTCAAGAACACCATCGCCGTCCTGGTCCGCGTCATGGAGCAGGCGGTCCGCGACGGGATCATCAAGGTCAACCCGGCCCGCGTCACCGGCTGGCAGAAGCTGTACAAGCAGGCCGAGGATGAACTCCTCGACCCGCGCGCGCTGGCTCTGCCCGATTGGGAGACCCTGGTAGAGCTGGCCGAAGCCCTGGTTGCCGCCTCGTACGACAACTACCAGGGCTGGGGTGACGTGGTCCTCTTCGCCGCGAGCACCGCGGCCCGCATCGGCGAGGTGTCCGGCTGCCGGGGAGGGGACATCGACACCACCAACTGGATCTGGACGGTACGGCGTCAGACGACGCCCGCCCCAGGCGGCTTGGTCGACAAGGGCACCAAGGGCAGACGCGCCCGTCAAGTCCCCATCATCGAGGAGATCCGGCCTCTTGTCGCCCAGCGTGTACTCGCCGCCGGCCCCGCCCCCGACGCCCGCATGTTCACCGGCCCCCGCGGGGGCCGCATCACCACGGCGGTCCTACGCGACGCGACCCACTGGGACGAGGTGGTCACCAAGCTCGGGTACGAGCACCTGCGGCGCCACGACCTCCGGCACACGGGTCTGACATGGTTCGCCGACGCCGGGGTCCAGGTGCACGTCCTGCGCAAGTTCGCCGGGCACGGTTCCCTCACGACCACGCAGCGCTACCTACACCCCGACGTGCACAAGATCACCGCGGCCGGCGCTGCTCTCTCCGCCCACCTGAGCGCGCTTCGGGCCCCGCGGTCGCTGCCCGTACCGCTCGTCGTCGCCAACTGACGCGGTCAAGCGCGCTGGTCCCCCACTGGTCCCCAGAAATGATCAAGGGGCCGTTTCAGAATGCTCTGAAACGGCCCCTGACCTGCGACTCTTTCGAGTCGGGACGACAGGATTTGAACCTGCGACCCCTTGACCCCCAGTCAAGTGCGCTACCAAGCTGCGCCACGTCCCGATGCCCGTTGACCTGGGGTTTTCCCCTGGTTGAACGTGCAGGAGAACAATACCGCACTTCCCGGGGTGGTCGCGCGCACCTTTGCCCTTCCCGTCGCCCCGGAGGGGAGGGCTTGACCTCGAGTCCGGTTGAGGTTGCACGATCGGTGCATGACACAGGCGACCGCGGACACGGAGTTCCGCCACGAGGACCTGGGCCGGCTGATCGGCCTCATGACCGGGGCCGAAAAGCACGGGCCCGCCGCCACCTCCACGCTCGACGTGCTGTGGGTGCTCTACGACCGCGTGCTGCGGGTCACGCCCGGCACCGCCGAGGACGCGGGGCGGGACCGGTTCCTGCTGTCCAAGGGGCACGGGCCCATGGCGTACTACGCCGTGCTCGCCGCCAAGGGGTTCTTCCCCGTCGGCTGGCTCGACGGCTTCGGCTCGTACGACTCCCCCCTCGGCCACCACCCGGACCGCACCCTGATCCCCGGCGTGGAGATCGGCAGCGGCTCGCTCGGGCACGGCCTGCCCCTCGCCGTGGGCAGCGCGCTCGGGCTGCGCGCGCAGGGGCTCGACGAACCGGCGGTGTGGGTGCTGATCGGCGACGCGGAGCTGGACGAGGGCAGCAACCACGAGGCGCTCGCGTACGCCGGCTCGGCCGGTCTGGAGCGGCTGCACACCGTGGTGGTCGACAACGACTCCGCCACCCACGGCTGGCCCGGCGGCATCGCCGCCCGCTTCGAGGCGGCCGGCTGGTCGGCGGCGACCGTGGACGGGCGGGACCACGCGGCCCTGCTGGCGGCCTTCACCGCGCCGCACCCCGGGCGGCCGCACGTCGTGGTCGCCCGCGTCGAGAAGAAGCAGTAGCAGTAGCAGTAGCAGTAGCAGTAGCAGGAACAAAAGGGGTAGGACAACCATGGACACCATGCGGGAACGCTTCATCTCGGTCACGTCGCGCCTGCTCGACGAGGACCCCCGGCTGGCCGTCGTGCTGGCCGAGATCACCATGGACGGGTTCCGGCCCGCCCAGCGCCGCCACCCGGACCGGGTGATCAACGTCGGCATCAGGGAACAGCTCCTGGTCGGCGTCGGCGGCGGGCTGGCCCTGACGGGGCTGCGGCCCGTCCTGCACACGTTCGCCAGTTTCCTCGTGGAGCGGCCGTTCGAGCAGGTCAAGCTGGACTTCGGGCACCAGGGCACCTGCGGCGTCCTGGTCAGCGCCAGCGCCAGCTACGACTGGCCCGCCGGCGGGTTCACGCACATGGCGCCGGGCGACGTGGCGCTGCTCGACACCCTGGACGGCTGGACGGTCCACGTCCCGGGCCACCCCGACGAGGCCGAGGCGCTGCTGCGGCACGCCTACGCCGCCGGGGACGACAAGGTGTACGTACGCCTCTCGCAGCAGTCGAACGCCGCGGCCCGACCGGTGGACGGCCTGGGCCTGCGGACCGTACGGGAGGGCCGCGCGGGCGTGGTGGTCGCCGTGGGGCCGCTGCTCGACAACGTGCTGGCCGCCACCGAGGGGCTCGACCTGACCGTGCTGTACGCGGCCACGGTCCGCCCCTTCGACGACGCGGCGCTGCGCGCGGCCGTCGGGCGGGCCGCGCCCGCCGTGGTCCTCGTCGAGCCCTACCTCGCCGGCACCTCGGCGGCCGCCGCGGGCGGCGCCCTGGCCGACGTGCCGCACCGGGTGCTGGGGCTGGGCGTGGGCCGGGCGGAGCTGCGGCGCTACGGCACGATGGAGGAGCACACCGCCGCCCACGGGCTGGACCCGTACGCACTGCGCGAGCGGATCAGCGCGTTCCTGACGCCGGCCGCGGCGCTGCGCTGAGGGCGGTCCGGCACCCGGGCCCTCAGTCCTCGGGCCCGCGCAGCTCCGGATGGGCCGCGGCCAGCCGCTTCGGAGCCGCCTGGAGCCACGAGTCCGTGAGGATCGTGCGCAGTTCGGCCTCGTCGCCCACGGCCGCGAGGCGCACCCGGAGCCACGCGTAGTTGTCGTCGTGGCCCTCGCGCAGGAAGAACTTCTCCGGCTCCGCCGCGATCAGCTCGGCCCGGTCCTCCTTGGGGCACTTGATCCCGATCGAGGTGTCGTCGTCGGCCAGGGCGGCGAAGACCTTGCCGCCCACCCGGAAGGTGGGCATCCCCCAGGCGAGCTTCTCGCTGCTGTCCGGGAGCGACAGTGCGATCGTACGGACGTGCTCGGCGGTCGTGGCCATCCCCGCGGCTCCTCTCCAGGTCCGGTTCCGGGCACCCGGGCGGGGCGCTCCGTGCCGGTTTCCAGGCGGGGGACGCCGGCAGGCCGGCATCGGGTGGAACCCGGTCCACCGACCGTAGACCCCGGCACTGACAACCGCCCGCGCCGCGCGCCACCGCCCGCACCGCCTCTACCGCCCGCATCGCCTCCAGCGCCCGCACCGCGCGCCTCAGGCCCGCCGGTCCTCCCTCTCGTGCACCAGCGCCACCAGCTCGGCCGCCAGCTCCTTGACCGCGGCGAGCCCCTCGGTCCCCCACCTTCGCGGCACCACATCCACCGCGCAGACCGTGCCGAGCACGATCCCTCGCCGGTCGGTCAGCGGCGCGCCCAGGTAGGTGCGCACCCCGCTCTCGTCGACGACCGCGTTGCCCGCGAAGCGCGCGAAGTCCCGTACGTCCTCCAGTACCAGGGCCCGGCGGCGCACCACCACGTGCGGGCAGTAGCCCTGGTCGCGGGCGAGGACGCGCGCGGGGTACCCGCTCTGCGGGGCGTCGGGCGCGTGGTGCAGTCCGGCGAAGAACTGCCGTTCCTCACCGACGAAGTTGACCCCCGCGAACGGCACCTCCAGGTCGTCGGCGACGCGCCGGGCGAAGGAGTCCAGTTCGGCGTCCGTCCGCTCCCCCAGCCCCAGTTCGCGCAGCCGGACGGCGCGCGCGGGCGCCTCCCGGTCCACGGGCGTGAGCAGCAGGTGTCCGGTCGATTCGTAGTACGTCATGGCGGTTCCCCCGACTCCGAAGACGATGATCTGGCCGTGGACGTGCACAGGAGGTGGCGGACGAGGGCGGCCAGCGTCCCCGTCCCGGAGCTCGTCAGCCGGGCGTCGCAGCGCACGACGGGCACCTCGGGCCCGAGCCCCACGGCGTCGCGCACCTCGTGCGGCGCGTAGCGGTGCCCGCCGTCGAACTCGTTGACGGCGACGACGAAGCCGATCCCCCGCCGCTCGAAGAAGTCCACGGCCGGGAAGCAGTCGGCGAGGCGGCGGGTGTCGGCGAGCACCACCGCCCCGAGGGCGCCCGCGCACAGTTCCTCCCACAGGAACCAGAAGCGCTGCTGCCCGGGGGTGCCGAAGAGGTAGAGGACGTTGCCCCCGTCGAGGGTGATCCGGCCGAAGTCCAGCGCGACGGTCGTCGCCGTCTTCGCCTCGACCCCGTCCAGCGGGTCGGCGGACTCGCCGTGGTCGCTGAGCAGTTCCTCCGTGCTCAGCGGCTCGATCTCGCTCACCGCGCCCACGAAGGTGGTCTTGCCCGCCCCGAAGCCCCCCGCGACCAGGATCTTCAGGGTCGCGGGGGCGGGGGCGGGAGGCGCGGTGTCACAGACGCGTGCGCAGGCCATCGAGCACCGCTCGCAGGAGGGACTGGTCGTCGGTGGCGAGCGGGCCGTCGCGGCCCGGGAACCGGGGCGCCCGGGCCACGAGTGCGCCGTGGTGCATCAGGTCGGACAGCAGCACCTTCACGACCACCGCCGGCAGCCGCAGCTGACCCGCCACCTCGGCGACCGTGACGGCGGCGGCGCCCGCGCACAGCCGCAGCGCGAGGGCGTGCTCGGGCCCGAGCGGGACGCGCGGGCGCACGCCGGTCGCGGTGACCAGCGAGAGCAGGTCGAGGGCGGTACCGGGCCTGGTCCGCCCGCCGCTGGCGGTGTACGGGCGCATCACCCGGCCCGCCGAGTCGTCGAGCCAGGGTGCGTCGCGCCCGGGTGCGTCGCGCCCGGGTGCGTCGCGCCCGGGTGCGTCGCGCCCGGGTGCGTCGCGCCCGGCGCCGCTGCCGTACGGGCGCTCCGGCGCGCACGCCCCCGCCGCGCCGGCCCTCATCGCCCCGGTCCTCATCGCCCCGGGTCGGCGGCCGGCCGTCGGGGCGCGACCCCCAGGTACGGTCGTACGCTCTTGACCAGCATCGCCATCTCGTAGCCGAGCACCCCCGCGTCGGCCTCGCGGTCGGCGAGGACCGCCAGGCAGGTGCCCGCGCCGGCCGCCGACACGAAGACGAGCGCGGTGTCGAGCTCGACCACCACCTGCCGGACCTCCGCGCCGTCCCCGAAGCGGGAACCGGCGCTGCGGCCCAGCGAGTACAGCCCGGACGCGAGCGCGGCCATGTGGTCGGCGCTGTCGGGGTCGAGGCCGTGGACGCAGCTCACGAGACCGTCGGCGGTGAGCAGCACGGCGCTGCGCGTGTAGGGCACGCGCTGCACCAGGCCGCTGAGCAGCCAGTCCAGGTCCGAGAGCCGGCCGCCGGTCTGCGTCGCCACTTCGCCTCCCATGGGGGTGCGCTCCTTGCTGGGGTGAGGGGTCGGGATCATGCCTGGTTGTCCGACTGGGCCTGGCCGAAGCCCCGTTGGAAGGCGGCCATCAGGCCGGGGTCGTGCAGGGGCTGCTCGCCGGTGTCGTCCCGGCGCGCGGCCGGGGCCTCGCGCAACTGGGGGACGAGGTGCTGCTGGGCGCGGCGCCGGGGCAGCGACGGCCGGTCGCCGCCGTCACGCGCCGCGGGCACGCCCTGCGCCGCGGCCACGCCCTGCTCACCCGGCACGGACCGTACGCCCGGCCCGCCTTGCTCCCCCGGCACGGACCGTACGCCCGGTCCGCCGGTCTCCTCCGGCGGCGCGGCGGGCCCGTACGGCGGCTCGGGGAGCGGTACGGGTGCGTACGCTCCCGCCTCCTCGGCCCGCCCGTACGGCGCTTGGGCCGCGACCCCGGCGAGGGGCCCGCCCGGCGGGCGCGACCCCGGCGGATCCGCCGCCGCGGGGCCGGGCTCCCACGGCGCGGGTTCTGGCTCCCATCGTGCGGGGTCCGGCTCCCACGGCGCGGGTTCGGCCGCGCCCCACGGCGCCGCCTGCGCCGGCTGCTCCGCTTCCCACCGGCCCGGTTCGGCCGCGCCCCGCGCCCCCGCCCGGTCCGCCTCCCACGGCTCCGGCCCGGCCGCGGCCCACCGCTCGGGCTCGGCCGTACCGGGCGGCTCGGCCTCCCGCGGCGGCTGCGCCCGCACCGCGTCCGGGGACTCCCGGCGCGGCGGCCCCACCCGTACGGGCTCCAGGGGCGGCATCCCCGTACCCTCGCCGGTCCCCCAAGAGGTGGGGCGGGAGCCGCCCATCGCGTCGGCGGCGCTCGGCGCCTCCGCGCCCAGCAGCTCCTGCGGCAGCACGAGGACGGCGAGCACGCCGCCGTAGATGTTGGACTTGAGCTCGACGGCGATGCCGTGCCGCCGGGCCAGGGCCGCGACGACGAACAGGCCGATCCGGCCGTCGGCGAGCAGGTTCCGGACGCTGATCTGGTCGGGGTCGCCGAGCAGGGCGTTCATGCGGTGCTGTTCCGCGGCCGGCATGCCGAGGCCCCGGTCCTCCACCTCGACCGCGATCCCGGCGGTGACCCGCTCGGCCCGCAGCACCACGTCGGTGTCGGGGGCGGAGAACACGGTGGCGTTCTCGACCAGTTCGGCCAGCAGGTGGACCACGTCGGCGACGGCGTGGCCCCGTACGCTGCCGCCCGCGGGCGGCACCACCTTCACCCGGGTGTACTGCTCGACCTCGGCCACGGAGGAGCGGAGGACCTCGCTCAGGTCGATGGGCCGGGTCCACTGGCGGCGCGAGGCGGCGCCGCCGAGGACGGCCAGGTTCTCGGCGTGGCGGCGGATGCGGGTGGCGAGGTGGTCGACGTGGAAGAGCTCCTTGAGCAGGTCCGGGTCCTCGACCGTGTCCTCCAGGTCGTCCAGCAGCGAGATCTCCCGGTGGACGAGGGACTGCAGCCGGCGGGCCAGGTTGACGAAGACCTCCACCTTCCGCTCGCTGTCGGACGGGGCGACCGGCCCGGCCAGCCGTACGAGGGTGCCGTGCGCCTGCTCCCGGGCGCCGCGCAGCTCCTGCGAGAGCAGCCAGAACTCGTCCACGCCCGCCGGATCCGCGCCGGACGGTGGTCCGGTGGGGCCGCCGCGCACCGGGCGCGCAGGAGCTTCGCCGCGCTCCAACCGGTCGGCGACGGCGCGCAGTTCCTGGCGGCCGCGCACGCTGGAGCGGCGCAGCGCCTCGCACCGGTCCCGGACCGCCCTGGCCGAGCGCTGGGCGCCGAGCAGGGCCGCGGCCAGGGCGCCGACTACGAGCAGCGCGCACCCGGTCAGTACGGGCCACAGCCGCGCGTCCCGCTCGCCCGCTCCTCCGCCGAGCTGGAGGGTGAAGATCACGGCGGCGGCGCCGCTGAGCCCGGCGGCGAGCGCGGGCAGGACGGCGGCGCGGACCAGCTGGGGCCTTATCTGCCGGGCCGGACCGGTGACGGCGTGTCTCGACGGGGAGTGACGGGCGGCGCGGAGTCCGGACATCTGGGTCCTCGGTACGTGGGGCCCGGCCCCCAGCGTTCCCGGGGCCCGGTGTTGATCACCGGTTACCCACGCTAGACCGCACCGTCACACCCCGGACGGCGAGTTGGGGAACTTGGCCAGGGTGCTTCCCGCTCCCGGTGGAGCGCTCGTACACCCGCCCGATTCCACCGGCCCGCCCCCACGGCCGTGGCGCACCCCGCCCCGCCCCGGATGCGCCGGGCCGGGGCGGGGTGCGCCACGGCAGCGAGGCGCCACGGCAGCCGGGCGCGGCCGCGGCGGCCGGGCCCGCACCGACGCCGGTCGCCTACGTCCCCACCGGCTCCTGCTCCTCCTGCCCGCCCGCGGCCGCGGACCCCACCCGCGCCGGCGCCCCGGCCGCGCCTCCCGCCTCCGACGCAGGCACGGAGGCCGGGCCCCCGGCGGGATCCGCCGTCGGGCCCTGGGCGACGAACGGCCTCCACCAGGGTGCGGAGGGGGCGTCGGCCGCGCCGGGCTCGAAGGGCTGGCCCGGGATGGGGAGCGCGATGGCGGCTCCCGCCCTGGCCGCCGCGGCGACGGTGCCCTCGCCCGGCTCGTCCCACGGGTGCGGGGCCAGGTTGAAGGTGCCCCAGTGGATCGGCAGCATCGTGCCGTGCGGGATGCCGCCCTGGAGGTCGAGGTGGGCCTGCATGCCCTCCTCGGGCGTCATGTGGATGTCCGGCCAGTACTCCGAGTAGGCCCCGATCTGGATCATCGTGGCGTCGAAGGGCCCGTGCGTGGCGCCGATCTCCCGGAATCCGGGGAAGTACCCGGTGTCTCCGCTGTGGTAGATCCGGTGCTCGTCGCCCGCGACCACCCAGGAGGCCCACAGGGTGTGCTGCTGGTTGCGCAGGCCGCGCCCGCAGAAGTGCCGGGCCGGGGTCGCCGTGAGCGTGAGCCCGGCGACCTTGGTGCTCTCGTTCCAGTCGAGTTCGCGCAGCCGGTCGGCCGGGACGCCCCAGCGCTCCAGGTGCGCGCCGACGCCCAGCGGGACCGCGAAGACCGTGTCCGTACCGGCCAGGCTCTTGATCGTCGGGAGGTCGAGGTGGTCGTAGTGGTCGTGCGAGATCACCACCACGTCGACGTCGCCCAGCGTGGCCAGCGGCACCGGCACCGGGTGCAGCCGCTTGGGCCCGGCGAAGGGGAAGGGGGAGCACCGGTCGCCCCAGACGGGGTCGAACAGCACGCGGCGCCCGTCGATCTCGGCGAGCACGCTCGAATGGCCCATCCAGGTCACGCGCAGGCCGCTCGCGGGCGGCTTGGCCAGCTCCGCGAGGGTGGTCGGGTACACGGGGATCGGCGCGCCGGGGTTGCGGCGCAGCCGCTGCTCCTTGTGGAAGTAGATCTTGGCGAACTCCCGCATCGAGCCGGACGGCCTGGTCCGGGCGCCGACCGGGTTCTGGAACACGCCGTCGGCGAAGTGCGGCGAGCGGCGGATGCGCTCCAGCCGCGCGCCGGACGGGTCCGCGCCGAAGGCTTCGGGCCGCAGGGCGCGCAGCCGTGGACGCAGGGGACGGGAGCCGGTCAAAGCGCCTCCTGGGACGATGGGTCACGCGGTTCGTGGACGTCTACCCCCATCCCAACGCACACGGGCCCCGAAGGATTCCGCTTGCGGCCGGGTGGCCCCCGTGTCGCACGCGCCCCGGCCGCACCGCCCCTCTCCCCCGTACCCCTGCGGCCCCGCGCGGCCCCCGCCCGTACCGTCGGTGGCCGGCCGCCTACAGCGGCAGCAGGTCCGGCCGCTTCGCCGCGACGTGGTCCCCGGAGGACTCGCCGCGCAGCCGGCGTCCGATCCAGGGGGCGAGGTGCTCGCGGGCCCACTGGATGTTGTCCCGGGTGGTGTCCACCGAGCCGCGCGGCCGCTGCGGCGGCCAGGGCTGGTCGGGGTCGGTCGGCACCTGGATGCCGAGCACCTGCGCGGCGCGCAGGGCCACCCGGGTGTGGCCCTCGGGCGAAAGGTGCAGCCGGTCGCCGTCCCAGGCCCGCCGGTCCTGTACGGATCTGAGGGACCAGAGGTCGAGCACCGGGCAGTCGTACCGGTCGGCGATGGAGCGCACGTGGGCGCTGTACGTCGCCACCTTGCCGCGCAGGTGCCGCAGGACCGGCACGCCGCGGGTGTCGAAGCCGGTGGTGATCATGACCTGGCCGACGGATGCGGCGAGGTCGGCCACGGCGGCCTCGAAGCGCTCCGCCACGTCGTCGGGGTCGCTGCCAGGCCGGATGATGTCGTTGCCGCCCGCGCAGAAGGTCACGAGGTCCGGGGCGAGCGCCTTGGCCCGCGGCACCTGCTCGGCCACGATCTGGTCGAGGAGCCTGCCGCGCACGGCCAGGTTCGCGTATCGGAAGTCGTGCTCGTCGCGTCGATCGGCCAGGAGCACGGCGAGCCGGTCCGCCCAGCCGAGAAACGTTCCCCCCGGTCCCGGGTCCCCCACACCCTCGGTGAAGCTGTCCCCGATCGCCGCGTACGAGCCGATGGTCTTGAGTGTCGTCGTCGTCGCTGCCACGAAGCACCATCCTTCACCCCGGCGGGCAACCTACGCCAACGTAAGCAGGGGTTAACGGACCGTGATCTATACCACGCGCGGGATAAGGAATAAGTACGCGTCAGGCCGGGACCCCCCTCGGGTCCCGGCCTGACGCGTGTCCCTCGCCGCGGCGGATGCCGTCGGGCGCCTCACCGTCAGACGGTGGCGCCCTTCGAGCGGAGGTAGGCCAGCGGGTTGATGTCGGAGCCGTAGGACGGGCCCGTGCGGATCTCGAAGTGCAGGTGCGGGCCGGAGGAGTTGCCGGTGGAGCCGGAGAGGCCGATGCGCTGTCCGGCGCTCACGCTCTGGCCGGCCGAGACGGACAGCGAGGAGAGGTGGCCGTACTGGGAGTACTTGCCGTCCGCGTGCCGGATGACGACCTCGTTGCCGTACGAGCCGCCCCAGCCCGCGGAGACGACGGTGCCCGCGCCGACGGCCTTGACCGTGGTGCCGGAGCTCGCGATGAAGTCGACTCCGGTGTGGTAACCCGAGGACCACATGGCGCCGCTCGCCCGGTACTGGGTGGAGACCCCGCCGCCGACGGGGGCCACGAAGCCGGCGCCCGTGGGGGCCGCCGCGCCGGTGGAGGTCCCGGCGCCCTGCGTCTTCTGCTGGACCTTGGGCTGCTGCTTGCGGACGGGGGCGTCCTGCTTCCCCGAGGCCGCCTTGCCGGAGACCGGGGCCTCGGCAGGCTTCTGCTTCTTCTGGACCGGCTTCTCGGCCGGAGCCGGGGCCGGCGCCGGCGCTGCGGCGGTGGGCGCGGAGGCGCCCTTCGCGCCCAGCGTCAGCTTCAGACCCGGGTGGATCAGCGAGGGGTCGGTGCCGACGGCCTCGCGGTTGTCGGCGTACAACTGCTCCCAGCCGCCGGACAGGTCGCGCTCCGCGGCGATCTTGGAGAGGTAGTCGCCGGACACGACCGTGTACACGGTCGGCGCGGCGGCCGGGGCCGCCGCGGGGGCGGCGACCGGCGCGGCCAGCGCGACCGGCAGCTGCGGGGCCACGGCGGGCACGGTGGCCGGCGCGGCGGCCGGGGCTCCGGCCGCCTGGGCGCTCGCGGCGCCCATCAGCGGCAGCGCGAGGGCCGCGCCACCGGTGCCGGCGACGGCGAAACCGCGGGAGATCGAAAGGGACTTGGGACGGCGGTGCTTACCCTTTGCGGGCATGGCGGTTTCCTCTCCGTCGCCTGCGAGGTGAGCTGTCGGGTTCGGACTGGAGATGTCCGGCCGCACACGTATGGGCACATGTACGGCTTCACCCCAAGCCGTCCCGATATGAACACTCGGGACGGCGGCTTACCTGGTTCCCCCGCTCCTGCCGCGCGTGAATAGTCGGGTGCGGTTTTCCGGGTGGCGGCAGGATTCGGCGGTCCGCCCGGATCGATCGCGAAGGTAATCGAGTCCGGCCACGAGGAACAAGCCGCGAATTACCTGACGGAATCCCAGAGGTGAGAGATCGGCGGAATTCCCGTCACCCTGTGTCCATTCCGGACCGCCAACATCCGGTCTGGCTGGGCCATTCGACTTTCGCGATCAGGCACTCACGGTCACCGTATGATCTGGCTCACGGGCGGGCACCCGATCTCGCCTCCGGATATGGCAAGTTGTTGCCAAGTAGTGTAATTCGGACACCCGACGACGACGCGGAGGAGTTCACGTGACCCAGCAGATACCCCCGACCCCGCCCGGGTGGTCACAGCCGGAACCGGACCTGACCGGAGTACGGAACTTCCGCGACGTGGGCGGCCTGCCGACGACGGACGGACGGAGGGTCAGGCCGGGACGACTCTTCCGAAGCGGACATCTCGCACATGCCACTGAAACCGATACAGAGTTCCTCAACTCGCTCGGGCTCCACACCGTCTTCGACTTCCGCAACGACGCCGACCACGCGCTGGAGGGGCCGGACGTGGAGCTCCCCGGCGTGCGGAACGTCAACATCCCGCTCTCGGATCCGGCCGACGGCCGGGAGTTCTGGAAGATGGTGCGCGACGGCGATCTGGAACAGCTCCGCGGACTCCTGGGCGACGGGAGGGGCGCGGCACGGATGGCGAACTCGTACCGCTCGATCATCGCGAACCGCACCGCCGAGCACAGTCTGGTCCTGCACGCGCTCGCCGGGGACAGCGTCCCCGCGCTCATGCACTGTGCGGCCGGCAAGGACCGTGCCGGTCTGTCCGTCGCCGTCACCCTGCTCGCCCTGGGCGTCGAGCGCGAGGCGATCGTGGCGGACTACCTGGAGTCCAACGCCCCGCACCGGCGCTACCGGGTGCGCCGCGGCAGCGACTCCCCCGATGCCCGCTCCCCCGAGGTGATGGAGCTGCTGTCCCCGCTGTTCGACGCCCGCGCCGCGTACCTGACGGCGGCCTTCGACACCATCGACGAGACCTGGGGCGGGGTGGAGCCCTACCTGGCAGAGGGCCTCGGGCTGGCGCCCGAGACCCTCGCCCGGCTCCGGGCCGGACTGCTGGACTGACCCGCCGCGGCGGGCCGTCGGCGGTCAGCGGTTGCCGACGGCCTGCTTCACCAGCGTCCGGCCGAATTCCCACATCAGCCCGGACCCGCCGTGCGCCTCGTCCATCACCTCGCGGAAGGCACCGACGAACCGGTCGACGTCCGCCTCGTCCACGACGAGCGGCGGGATGAGCTTGATCACTTCCAGGTGGTCGCCGGACACCTGGGTGAGGATGCGGTGCTTCTGGAGCAGCGGCACCACGACCATCTGCGCGAAGAGCCCCTTGCGGGCCGCCTGGAGCATCGTCCACCGGCTGCGCAGCCCCAGCGAGGACGGCCGGCCGAACTCGATGCCGATCATCAGCCCGCGCCCCCGCACCTCGTGCAGCAGCTCGTACTCGTCCACGAGGGCCGCGAGCCGCCCGCGGAGCAGGTCGCCCATGGCCCGCGCGTTCGCGACGACCTCCTCGTCCTCCATGACGGAGAGCACCGCCAGTCCGGCCGCCATCGCCTGCGCGTTGGAACCGAAGCTCGCCGAGTGGACGAGGACCCGGTCCATGGACGAGTAGACCTTTTTGAAGATCCAGTCCTTGCCCAGGGTCGCACCGACCGGCACGTAGCCGCCCGAGAGCGCCTTGGCGACGCACACGAGGTCCGGTTCCACGCCCGGCTCGTGCTGGTACGCGTAGAAGTCACCGGTCCGTCCCAGGCCCGTCTGCACCTCGTCGGCGATCAGCAGCGCCTTGTGCCGGTGCAGCAGCTCCTGCGCGGCGAGCAGGAATCCGGGCGGGGCCGCGAGGACCCCCTTGCCCTGGATCGGCTCCACCACGAGGGCCGCCACGTCCCCGCGCCGCAGCTCCCGTTCCAGGGCCGCCAGGTCGCCGAGCGCGATCTTCGTGTCGGGCAGCAGCGGCGCGAACCCGTCCCGGAAGCCGGCCTCCCCGTTGACCGAGAGCGCGCCCGTGGTCAGCCCGTGGAAGGCGTGGTCGCAGTAGAGGACCCTGGGACGCCCGGTGGCGTACCGGGCGAACTTCAGGGCGGTCTCCACGGCCTCGGTGCCGCTGTTGCCGAAGAAGACCCGGTCCAGGTGGGGGCTGTACGAGAGGAGCTTCTCGGCCAGCAGCCCGGGCAGCGGCTGGCAGTCGAAGCGGGTCAGGTCGGCGAGCCGGGCGTCCAGCACGTCGTGCAGCGCCCGGCGGACCACGGGGTGGTGGCGCCCCAGGCCCATCACCCCGAAGCCCGCCAGCATGTCCAGGTAGTCGTTGCCCTCGGCGTCCCAGAAGTGGGCGCCCTCGGCCCGCTCGTAGACCTTGTCGAAGCCGATGGTGTGCAGCATCCGGGGCAGCTGGTGGTTCAGGTACCGGGCGTGCAGCTCGTACCGCTCCGCGCCGCGCTCGGCCAGCAGGGCGCCGAGGTCGAAGCCCCCGCCCCGGCCGCCCTCCTCCCGCGGACCGGCGCTCATGCCGACGTGCCCCGGTTCCCGCCGATCGTCTCCCGGGCCGCCCTCAGGGACTCCTTGAGGGAACCCATGGTGGCGAGGACGGCCGTGGGCTCGTAGCCGCAGTGCGCCATGCAGTTCGCGCAGCGGGGGTCCTTCCCGCGGCCGTACTTGCTCCAGTCGGTGTCGTTGATGAGCTCGCGGTACGTGGGCACGTAGCCGTCGCTCATCAGGTAGCAGGGGCGCTGCCAGCCGAAGAGCGAATAGTTCGGAATGGCCCAGGCGGTGCAGGGGAAGTCCGCCTTTCCTTCCAGGAAATCCAGGAAGAGCGGCGAGTGGTTGAGGCGCCAGCGGCGCCGGTTGCCTCCGGAGAAGGCCTTCCTGAAGAGTTCCCGGGTCTGCTCGACGCCCAGGAAGTGCTCCTGGTCGGGGGCCTTCTCGTAGGCGTAGGCGGGCGAGATCATCATCTCGTCCACCTGGAGGTCGTCATTGAGGTAGTTCAGCACCTCGATGATCGTCTGCGGGGTGTCGGTGTTGAAGAAGGTCGAGTTCGTGGTGACCCGGAAGCCGCGCCGCTTGGCCTCCTTGATGGCCGCGACCGCCTCGTCGAAGACGCCCTCCTTGGCCACCGACTCGTCGTGGCGCTCGCGCAGCCCGTCGATGTGCACGGCGAAGGCGAAGTAGGGGGACGGCGTGAACTTCTCGATCTTCTTGCGCAGCAGCAGCGCGTTGGTGCAGAGGAAGACGTACTTCCGCTTCGCCACCAGCTGCCGGACGATCTCGTGGATCTGCGGGTGCATCAGGGGCTCGCCGCCCGCGATGGACACCATGGGCGCGCCCGACTCCAGCACGGCGCCGACCGCCTGGGCGACCGGCATGCGCTGCTTGAGCACCCCCGCCGGGTGCTGGATCTTCCCGCATCCCTCACAGGCCAGGTTGCAGGCGTAGAGCGGTTCGAGCTCGACGATCAGCGGGAACTTCTCCCGCTTGCGGATCTTCTGTTCGAGAAGATAGGTCCCGACCCTGATGGACTGGCGCAGCGGCATGGCCATCTGGCTCACCTCCTGGGGAGCAGCGAAGAACGGTGCCATTCATAAAAAGCGGGCAGTACGGCACGCAATACACGGAAGGCCGATATTCCACCGCGTACGGTGCTGATGCGGACGAGCTCGTGCTCCGGAGCGTCCACGATCACCCGGACGGCGGCAACGGGGCGTCCTGTGGCCGCCCCGCCTCCCCGGGTTGCGGTCCACAGCGTGGCCGCGGACTCCATGTCGACCGCGACGGCGCCGGTGGCGCGCAGCCGCGCGCGCTCCTGGCCGCGGACGACGTGGTCGGATCCGGTCAGTGCGCCGAGGTGCACGGTACGGCCGGGCGCGGCCCGGGCCAGTGCCTCGGCGAGCAGGGCGGTGCCGGTGCAGGCGACGGAGCCGTGCGGGTCCCGGGTCTCCTCGGCCACCACCAGGTCCCCGGGGTGCATCCCGGGGACGAGTCCGGCGCAGAACCCGGTGGCGAGGACGGCGGCCCGGTCCATGCCCGGCCGTTGCAGGGCCCCGGCGACGGCCCGCTCGGCCGCGCGCGGACCCATGCCGGTGCGCAGTACGGCGTACTGCTCGGGGGCGCCCCGGCCCGTGCCGCGCAGCGCCGCCCGCTCGATGCGCAGCGCGCAGGCGACGAGCAGCGGCGAAGCGTCGCCGCCGGGGCGCTCCGGCCGGGCGGCCATCACGCTTCCCCGGCGCGGACGGACGGCTCTCCGTGCAGGTAGCGGCCGAGTGCGGTGAGCGGGAACACCTGCCGGTACAGGTGGTAGTTGATGGAGAAGTCCCAGGGGAAGCCGGTGCCCGTGAAGTACGGCTCGTCCCAGGAGCCGTCCTCCTCCTGCGTGCGCACGAGGTAGGCGATGCCGCGCTCGACGGCCCCGCCGTCGCGCTCGCCGGCCGACAGCAGGGCCATCAGCGCCCACGCCGTCTGCGAGGCGGTGGAGGCGCCCTTCCCGGCCCACGAGGGGTCCTTGTAGGAGCGCTGGTCCTCGCCCCACCCGCCGTCCTCGTTCTGTACGGACTCCAGCCAGCGCACCGCACGCCGGATCGCGGGGTGCGCCGGGGCGAGGCCGGCGGCGGTCAGGGCGGGCACCACCGACCCGGTGCCGTAGATGTAGTTGGTGCCCCAGCGGCCGAACCAGCCTCCCTCCGGCTCCTGTTCGGCGAGGAGCCATGCGATGCCGCGCCGGGCCCGGGGGTCGGCGGCCCGGCCCTCGAAGGCGAGCATCTCCACCACGTGGGCGGTGACGTCGGCCGAGGGCGGGTCGATGACCTCGCCGAAGTCGCAGAAGGGCAGCTTGTTCGGCAAGGGGCTGGTGTTGTCGGCGTCGAAGGCGCCCCAGGCCCCGTTCTTCGACTGCATGCCGAGGGTCCAGGACACCCCGCGGCCGATGGCCCCCTCGACCCGGGAGGGGTCGGGGTGTCGGACGCGGCGCAGGGCGAGGACGACCTCGGCGGTGTCGTCGATGTCGGGGTAGGTGTCGTTGTGGAACTCGAACGCCCATCCGCCGGGGGCGAGCCCGGGCCGCCGCACCGCCCAGTCCCCGCTGCGCACGATCTCCTCGCCCAGCATCCAGTCGGCGGCCTTGACGAGGGCCGGGTGGTCGGCCGGCAGGCCCGCGTCGGCCAGCGCGATCGCGGCCAGGCAGGTGTCCCAGACCGGTGACTGGCAGGCTTCGATCATCCGGGCGCCGTCTTCGCGCCACACCGCGAACCGGTCCAGGGATTCCAGCCCGGCGCGCATGACCGGGTGCTTCAGGTCGTAGCCGAGCAGGTGCAGGGCGATGACGGAGTACACGGCGGGCGGCTGGATCCCGCCCCAGCAGCCGTCGTTCTCCTGGCGTTCGACGATCCAGCGGCCGGCGGTGTCCATCGCGGCCTTGCGCAGCCGGCGCGGGGCGTAGCGCCGGTAGACGTGCAGCGCCTTGTCCATCCGCTGGAAGACGCCGTCCCAACTGGTCAGCGGAGCGAGCCGCTTGAGCGGGTTCGGTACGCGGGCGTCGGCGTGCAGCTCGTCCAGGGCGAACGGGCCCGGGCGGACGGGGCGCAGCGCGGAGACCACGGTGAGCGGGACGATGGTCTGGCGGGCCCAGCAGCCGAAGTCGTAGATGTTCAGGGGCGCCCAGGTCGGCAGGAACACCAGCTCGGGCGGGAGTTCGGGCAGGTGGTCCCAGTTCCACCAGCCGAACAGCGCGAGCCAGATCCGGGTGAAGACGCGGGCGGCGGCGATCCCCCCGTGGGCCCGGATCCAGGCCGAGGCACGGGCCATGTGCGGGGAGTCCGGGGCGTCTCCGGCGAGCCGAAGGGCCACGTAGGCCTCGACGGTGGCGGAGAGGTCGGGCGGGCCGCCGTGGAAGGTGGCCCAGGTGCCGTCGCTGCGCTGCTCGCCCCGGATGAAGAGGGCGGTGGCCGTGGTGACGGCCTCGTCCCGGATGCCGAGGAACTGCCGCAGCAGCAGGTCCTCGGCGTCCATGGTGACGTTGGTCTCCAGGTCGCCCTTCCACCACCCCTCGGGGTCCTGGTGGTCCAGGAGGTGCCGGGTCGCGCGCGCCGCGGCCTCCCGTGGCGTCCTCGGCTCCGGTCCGGCCGGTTCGGGCGGATCCGCTACGGCCGGCTCAGGCCGGGCCTGACCCACCGTCGGCACGGCCGGGTCCGGTCCCGGCCGGGGGCCGGCTTCAATTCCGCTGCCAGCGCCGGCGCTTTCCGCGCCGCCGTCGGTCGTCGCTGTCATGGCTTCCCCTTAGAACAGTGTCCTGTGCTGTGCTGGGGTCTGCCGTCGGCCGGCTCGCCCCGGTGGGGGCGGCGCCGGCCGGCGACCGTAGCGTCATATCAGCTTGCGGGCGGCGATCACCTCTTGCGCACGACGACGAAGTCGGCGAGGGCCACGAGCTGCTCGCGCACCGTCTGCGGCATGTCCACGTCGTCCAGGGCGCGGATCGCGACGGCGTGCTGGCGGCGTGCCTCGTCGGCGGTCCACTGGCGTCCGCCGGCCGCCTCGATCAGCGCCGCCCGGGCGGCGAACTCCTCCTCCGAGAAGTTCTCGAAGTCGTTGCTCTTGGCGTCGGCCGCGAGCAGCTCGGCGAGCTCCTCGCAGGCCGGCCCGCCCGCGGCGAGGGCCGCGACGACGGGCAGCGACTTCTTGCGCTGGCGCAGGTCGCTCCAGGTCTGCTTGCCGGTGGCCTCCGGGTCGCCCCAAATGCCCAGGAGGTCGTCGACGGCCTGGAAGGCGAGGCCCAGGTGGTAGCCGTACTCCTCCAGCTTGTCGGCAGTGCGGTCGTCCGCGCCGCCGAGGACCGCGCCGATGGAGACCGCGCAGGCCAGGAGGGCGCCCGTCTTGTTGCCCTCCATCTCCAGGCACTCCTCGACGCTGACGCGCTCGCGGTGCTCGTAGGAGATGTCCTGGGCCTGGCCGTCGATGAGCTTGCGGCTGGCGGTCGTCAGGCGGCGGGCCGCGCGGCCCGCCTCGACGGTGCCGAGTTCCAGCAGCACTTCGTTGGCGAGGGCGAACAGCGCGTCGCCGACCAGGATGGCCAGCGCCGGTCCGTGCACCTTCCACACCGTGTCGCGGTGGCGGCGCTGCTCGTCGCCGTCCATCAGGTCGTCGTGCAGCAGCGAGAAGTTGTGGACGAGTTCGACCGCGACGGCGCCCGGGACGCCGACCTCGGCCGCCGCGCCCGCGGCCTCGGCGGAGAGCAGCGCGAGGGCGGGGCGCACGGCCTTGCCGCCGTCGCCGTCCGCGGGGTTGCCCTGGGCGTCGATCCAGCCGAAGTGGTAGGCGGCGACGGTGTTCATGGGCGACGCGAGCCGGTCGACGGCGGCGCGGAGCACGGGCGTGGACAGCGTGCGGCCGCGCTCCAGGAGGGCGAGCGTGTCCGCCTTCTCCCCGCCGGCGGTGCCCACACCGGCATCCGTGTTCTCGACGGCCGGATTCCCCGGGTTCACTGGTTCTCCTCTGGTTCCTGTACGTGCGGTTCCGGTCGTGCTGGTGGTCGTCGTCATGCCGCCTCCTGCAGAGGGTGTTCGCGGTGGCGGCCGAGTGCGGCGAGCGCGGCGTGCGCCGCGCCCATGCCGCTCCGTACGGCGCTCTCCATGGTCGCGGGCCAGCCGGTGGCAGTCCATGCACCGGCCAGGTAGAGCCCCGGCGTGTCGGTCCGCGCGCCGGGGCGCAGCCGGCCGACGCCGGGGGTGGGGGCGAAGGTGGCCGTCCGCTCCCGGGTGACGAAGAAGTCCCGCACCTTGGCGCCGCGCGCGGCCGGCAGCAGCCTTTCCAGCTCGGGCAGGTACTTGTCCCGCAGGAGCGAGACGGGCTCCTCGATGTCGTCCTGCGCGACGGACTGGGACAGTGCCAGGTACTGGCCGCCGTCGGGGAGCCCGGAGGCCTCCGTGCGGTCGAAGACCCACTGGACCGGGGAGCCGAGCGCGGCGAAGAAGGGCTGCCGGAGCACCTTGCGGTCGTAGACGACGTGGACGTTGAGGATCGGCGCGGTGCCGATGTCCAGGAGCCGGTCCGGGTCGGCGAGCGCGCCCGCCGGGAGCAGGCCGTGCGCCTCGCGCTGCGGGACGGCGAGGACGACGGTGCCGGCGGCGAGGGACTCGCCCTCGGTGTCGACCTGCCAATGCCCCTCGGGCGTGCGGGAGACGGCGGTCACCCGGGTGCGCAGCTCGGTCCGTACGCCGGCCGCGTCGAGCGCCTTGCGGGCGAGGGTGTCGTGCAGGTCGCCGAGCGGTACGCGGGCCCAGCCGATGTCGGCGGCGCCGTTCTCCGAGAGCAGGCCGGTCTTGAAGACCATGGCGGCCAGGCCCAGCGAGGACTGTTCGGCGGTGGCGTTGAGGGTGGCGATGCCGACGAGGTCCCACAGGGCCTCGATGGTACGGGCGGACTGGCCGTGGCGGCCGAGCCAGGTCGCGAAGTCCAGGCCGTCCAGCGCCGGGTCGGCGGGGTCGAGCCGGCGCAGCGCGAGGGCGGCGCGGCCGACGGACGCCCGTTCGGCGAGGGAGAGGTGCGGGTAGCGGGCCAGGGAGCCGGCGAGGTGCAGGGGGACGGGCAGGCGGCTGCGGCGCAGCCGGCCCAGTCGCGGGCGGCCGGGGCCGCCGACGTCGAGGACGGGGACGTCGAGCCGGTCCTGGACGGGGGCGAGGGCGGCGCCGTCCACCCGCTCCAGGAACCACCGGTAGGCGGTGCAGCACCGCAGGTACACGTGCTGGCCGTTGTCGACGGTGAGGTCGCCGCGCTTGAACGAGAAGGCCAGCCCGCCGAGCCGCGGGCGGCCTTCCAGGAGCGTGACCCGGAGTCCGGCGTCGGCCAGTTCGAGCGCGGCGGTGACCCCGGCGAGTCCGCCGCCGATGACGACGGCGTGCCGGTCGCTGTCGCTCATACGCCCTCCCGGGTGCTGCGGTCGTCCTCCGCGGCGGTCGCCCGCCGGGCCCGCGCGGCCCGCGCCGCGGCCGGCAGCGCGCGGCCCGCACGGAGAGACGCGGCCGGCCGGGTCCCGGTTGCCTGAGCCGCGGTCCTGCCCGGACCGGCGGGGGCGGGCCGGGGTGCGGGCCGGCGGACCGCCGGACGGGTGGATGCGCGGCCCGGGTGCGCGGGCCGCGCGGAGCGGGTCGGGTTCATCAGACCCGCCTCCGGGTGCTCTGGCGGGAGATGGTGCGCGCGTCGAGGCCGGAGAGGCCGCGGACGGCGACGTACGCCTTCTCGTGCGTCGGCAGCGAGACGCGGCCGCGGAGCACGGCCTCCGGCTCCCGCTCGATGCGGTCGAGGAGGCGACGGTAGATCCCGGCCATGGCGGCCACGCAGGCCCCGCTGCGCCGGTCGAGCAGGGGCAGCAGCCGGTAGCCCTCTACGAACAGGGCGCGGGCGCGCCGGACTTCGTGGTGGACCAGGCCCGCGAAGTCCGACCCGGCGGGCATCCGCTCGCTGCGGAACCCGTCCGAGCAGCCGAACTTGGCGAGGTCCTCGGCGGGGAGGTAGGTGCGGCCGTTGGCCGCGTCCTCGCGAACGTCCCGGAGGATGTTGGTGAGTTGCAGGGCGAGGCCGAGGGTGTCGGCGTACTCCCCGGCGCGCGCCGCGTCGGCCGCTGCGAGTCCGCCGGTGCCCACGGTGCCGAACACGCCGAGCGAGAGCCGTCCGATGGCGCCGGCGACGCACCGGCAGTACTCCCTGAGGTCGTCCCAGGTTTCGTAGGTCTCCCCGCGGACGTCCATGAGGACGCCGTCGATGAGCTCGTCGAGTCCGCCGAGCGGGATGGGGAACCGGCGCGCGGCGTGCGCGAGGGCGACGGCGACCGGGTCGGTGTCGTCCTCGTCGATCTCCTCGGCGCGGATCCGGCCGAGCAGGGCGCGGGTCTCCTCCAGCCGGGACAGCTTCGCGGCGGGCGCGAGGATGCCGTCGCCGATGTCGTCGACGCGGCGGGAGAAGGCGTACAGCGCGGACATCGCCTGCCGCTTGTCGGTGGGCAGCAGCCGGATGCCGTACGCGAAGTTGCGCGCCTGTGAGCCGGTGACGGCCTCGCAGTAGCTGTAGGCCGCCAGGACCGGTGCGGACGGCGCAACCGGTGACGACGCGTGTGTGGGGCCCTCCACGTTCGGGCTCACCTCTTTCTCGGCGCTGTGCGCAGGACGGCGGCCACCTCGCGGAGCAGGCCGCGCTTGGTGGGCTTGGGCGGGCCGGGAAGTACGTCGAAGCCGGCGTCGGTGACGGCCCTCAGGGCCGCGCGGCCCCCTCCCACGAAGCCCGCGAGCAGCAGCCGGAGCCTGCCGTGCACGCTGCCCACGAGCGGGGTGCCCTCGTCCAGCAGCGCGGCGGCGCGTTCGCTCTCGAACGCGATCAGGGAGCGTACGGACGCTCCGGCGCTCGGGGCCTTCAGGTCGGCCTCCGTGACGTGGAAGCGCCGCATGTCCTCGCCGGGCAGGTAGACCCGGTCCCGGCCGAGGTCCTCGGCGACGTCCTGGAGGTGTTCGGCGATCTGCAGGGCGGTGCAGACGGCGTCGGAGCGGCGGATCCGCTCGGGGGTGGCGGTTGCGGTGAGGGAGAGCACGAGGCGGCCGACCGGGTTCGCGGAGAGCTCGCAGTAGGCGAGGAGCTCGGCGTACGTCGCGTAGCGGGAGACCCGCTGGTCCTGCCGGTTGGCCTCGATGAGCGCGAGGAACGGCTCGGGGGTCAGGCCGTGCGCGCGCACGACGGGCCGCAGGGCCGTGAGCAGCGGGTGGCGCGGCAGACCGTCGGCGGCGCCGAACACCCGGTGCAGGTCGGTCTCGAAGGCGTCGAGCATCGCCGACCGGTCGTCGGCGGCGGCCGGGTCGAGGCCGAGGAGCACCGCGTCGCGGCCTCCGGGGGCGAGGTCCCCGTCGCCGATGTCGTCGACGAGGCGGGCGTACCCGTAGACCGCCGTCAGGCCCTCGCGCCAGGCGCGCGGCAGGAAGACGGGTGCGACGGGGAAGTTCTCCGTCCGGGCCTTGCCGAGGGTGGCGCGCGAGTGGGCCGTGTCGGACCCGGGTCGGTCGTCGTGCCCCGGGGTCACCGCCCGCCGCCCGGGGCGGGGACGGCCGTCGTGCCTGGGGGCCGGAGAATTCCCGTAGCCATTGCCGTCACATCTCCCGTTCTACACTGCCGACCCAATGCATCCTATTTCGGACACGCCGCCGGGGATTCCCCGGGGTACCTCAAGGCCGTTCACCTGCGGTGAATCGTCCCCTCTTGCCGCGATTCAGGACCGCTTCAGCTTACGCTGTACAACGCCGCGGAAGCCGCTGGGGTATTCGCTCCGGCACCGAATGTCGCGGCGTCCGCCGCCGAATGTCGCCGAATGCCGTCGAACAGCGTCGAATGGCGTGGAAATCCACCGGATACCGCCCGCTGCCGGGCCCGGACACCACGAGGCCCCCGCCGCGCTGAGCGGCGGGGGCCTCGTGGTTGCGCACGGGGGCGGGCGTCAGCCGTTGGTCGCCTTCTCGTAGGCCGAGACGACTTCCTCCGTGGGCCCGTCCATGAGGAGCTCGCCCTTCTCCAGCCACAGCACGCGGTCGCATGTGTCGCGGATCGACTTGTTGTTGTGGCTCACCAGGAAGACGGTGCCCGCCTTCTCCCGCAGTTCGCGGATGCGGTTCTCGGAGCGCACCTGGAAGCTGCGGTCACCGGTGGCGAGGGCCTCGTCGATCATCAGGACGTCGTGGTCCTTGGCCGCCGCGATGGAGAAGCGCAGGCGCGCCGCCATTCCGGAGGAGTAGGTGCGCATCGGCAGGGAGATGAAGTCGCCCTTCTCGTTGATGCCCGAGAAGTCGACGATGCCCTGGTAGCGCTCCCTGATCTGCTCGCGGGTCATGCCCATGGCGAGACCGCCGAGGACGATGTTGCGCTCGCCGGTCAGGTCGTTCATCAGCGCCGCGTTGACGCCCAGCAGCGACGGCTGGCCGTCGGTGTAGACCCGGCCCTCCTCGCAGGGCAGCAGGCCCGCGATGGCGCGCAGCAGCGTCGACTTGCCGGAGCCGTTGGAGCCGATGAGGCCGATGGCCTCGCCGCGGTAGGAGGTGAAGGTGACCCCTCGTACGGCGTGGACCCGGCGGACGCCGCGCTCCTCGCCCTTGCCCCGGCGGACTATCTTGCTGAGCGCGGCGGTGGCCGCGCCCTTGCCGGCTCCGCCGGTGTTGACGCGGTAGACGATGTGCACGCCGTCCGCGATCACGGTGGGGATGCGCCCCTCGGTTTGCTCAGCCACGGCCGTAACGCTCCTCAGCCTTCCAGAAGTACACGAAGCCCCCGAGGCCGATCACCACGGCCCAGCCCACCGCGAAGGCCCAGACGTGCGGCGGCAGGTTGCTCGCGCCGTAGTCGTCGATCAGCGCGAACCGGATCAGGTCCATGTAGATCGCCACCGGGTTCCACAGCAGCACGTCGCTGATCCACTGCGGCTGCTTCGCGAGGTAGATGCCGATCGGGAACATGACGCCGGAGGCGTACATCCAGGTGCGCATCACGAACGGCATCAGCTGCGCCAGGTCGGGGGTCTTGGATCCCATGCGCGCGAAGATCATGGCGAGACCGGTGTTGAAGACGAACTGGAGCGCCAGCGTCGGGATCACCAGCAGCCAGGACAGCCGCGGGTAGTTGCCGAAGCTGATGGCGATGATGAAGACGACGATCATCGAGTACATCAGCTGCTGGAGCTGCTGGAGCGAGAAGGACACCGGGAGCGCGGCGCGCGGGAAGTGCAGCGCCCGCACCAGTCCGAGGTTCCCGGAGATCGCCCGGACGCCCGCCATCACCGAGCTCTGGGTGAAGGTGAAGACGAAGATGCCCATCATCAGGAACGGGACGTAGACGCCCTTGGGCATCTCCTTGCCCGCTCCGAGGATCAGGCCGAAGATCAGCCAGTAGACGGCCGCGTTCAGCAGGGGGGTCGCCACCTGCCAGACCTGGCCGAGCTTCGCCTGGCTGTACTGCGCGACCAGCTTGGCCCGGGAGAAGGCAAGGACGAAGTGGCGCCGGCCCCAGAGCTGGCGAATGTACTCGCCCAGGCCGGGGCGGGCGCCGCTCACGGACAGGCCGTACTTCCTGGCGAGCTCCGCGGGGCTCAGCCCCGCGTCTTCGGACGGCGGCTTGCTCGTGGCGAGGGCGCCGTCGTGGGTTGTGTCACTCACAAGTTGAAACTTTCCGTCTTCAAGATGCGGCAGGAAGGATGGGCATCAGGCTGGTGGCACGAGGCCCGTGATCGCGCCATGGTCCCAGACGCGATCGGGTCAGATGACAGGTGGTCGGCCCAACCGGGTCAACCGCCAGACCGTCCGCCACCGCATGGGCCGGCGGGGGCCGCAGGGAGTGGTCCACCCCTCGCGGAATCCGCCGAACCAGGCCTTCAGCGCGGGCGCCGACGGCCTGCGGACCAGGGTCAGCAGGAGCCAGACCCCCAGGTAGACGGGGACCAGCGGGGCGGGCAGGTTGCGGCGGGCGAGCCACACCCGGTTACGGGCAACCATACGGTGGTAGACCGCGTGCCGGGAGGGGGACGTGGTGGGGTGCAGCAGCACCATGTCCGCCCGGTAGTCGATCAGCCACCCTGCGTCGAGCGCCCGCCAGGCCAGGTCCGTCTCCTCGTGCGCGTAGAAGAACTCCCCCGGAAGCGGTCCGACCTGCTCGAACACCGAGGTGCGGACCGCGTTGGCGCCGCCGAGGAAGGTGGTCACGCGCGAGGAGCGCATCGGGTCCGAGGCGCGCAGCCGCGGCACGTGCCGGCGCTGGGTGACGCCGGTCTCGGGGTCGGCGATCCGGAAGCTGACGATCCCGAGCTCCGGGTCCTCCGCGAACGCCTGGCGGCACAGCTCGGCGGTGTCGGTCCGCTCCAGCAGCCCGTCGTCGTCGAGGAACAGCAGGGCGTCCACGTCGCGGCCGCCGGGGCCGAAGGCCTCGATGCCGACGTTGCGGCCGCCCGGGATGCCCAGGTTCTCGGGCAGGGCCACCGTACGGACGCCCTCGGGCATCCCGGTGACCTCCACGCCCTGGCCCACCACGACGACCTCGACGGGGGCGCCGTCCTGGCGGGCCACCGAGTCGATGAGCGCCTTGAGGTCGTCGGGCCGGTTGCCCATGGTGATGATCACGGCGCCCAGCCGCATCGGGGCGCTCACTTGAGCCTGCTGGAGGCCAGGACGGACACGAGGTGCAGCACGGTCTGCAGCACCGCGATGCCGGCCAGTACGGCGACGCCCAGGCGGGAGAAGTACAGGTCGCCGCGCATCTGGTCCAGGACGGCCAGCACCAGGATGAGCAGGGACGCCTCGATGCCGAGGACGAGGCGGTGGAACTTGAGGGCGGCCGCGGCCCGGCGGGCGAGCGCCATGCCGGAGGAGCGCGGCTCGGCCGCCGCGTCCTGGACCACGGGCTTTCCGGCCTGGTGGCGGGCGACGCCGACCAGGTCGGTCTCGGCCTTGATCAGGATCGCGCCGAGGGCCGCCAGGGTGCCCAGGAAGGCCCACAGCCAGTCGATCCGCCCGCTGCCCCACAGGTCGGAGGCGCGCAGGCCGAAGCCGACGAGGACGGCGGCGTCACACAGGTAGGCGCCGACCCGGTCGAGGTAGACCCCGGAGAGCGAGTACTGCTTCTTCCAGCGGGCGACCTCGCCGTCGACGCAGTCGAGCAGCAGGTACATCTGCACCGCGACCACGCCGAGGACCGCGCCCCAGATGCCGGGGATGAGCAGGGCCGGGAGGGCGAGCACGCCGGCGAGGGTCATCACGTAGGTCAGCTGGTTCGGCGTGACCCGGGTGGTGACCAGGAGGCGGGTGATGCGCAGGGAGATCTCGCGCATGTAGAGGCGCCCGCCCCAGTGCTCGCCGCTGACCCGGTCCTTGACGCCCGCCGGGTGAACGACGGGCCGGAGTTCAGCTACGGATGGTCTTGGCATAGTCGGCGTAAGCGTCCCTGATCTCGGCGGCGGACAGGTTGAGGTGCTCCAGGATCGTGAAGCGTCCCGGGCGGGTCTGGGGGGCGTACTCGACGGCGGCGACGAACTCGTCGACGCTGAAGCCGATCTCCTCGGGCGACACCGGCAGGCCGTGCCGGCGCAGCACCTCCACGAAGAGGCCCGACTGCTGCTCGGCGCCGCGCAGGTGCATGGCGAAGGCGGCTCCGAGGCCGACCTGCTCGCCGTGGAGCGCCGAGCGGCCCGGGTACAACAGGTCGAAGGCGTGGCTGATCTCGTGGCAGGCGCCGGACGACGGGCGGGTGTCGCCGCTGATCGACATGGCGATGCCCGAGAGGACCAGGCCCTCGGAGAGAACGGTGAGGAACTCGTCGTCGCCGCAGCCGCCGGGGTGGCGCAGCACGGACTCGCCGGCGGTGCGGGCCATCGCGGCGGCGAGGCCGTCGACGGGCTCGTCGTTGAGCCGGTGCGAGAGCTCCCAGTCGGCGATCGCCGAGATGTTGGAGATGACGTCGCCGATGCCCGCGCGGATGAACCGCACCGGGGCGTCCTTGATCACGTCGAGGTCGATCACCATGGCGATCGGCGTCGGCACGCCGTAGGAGCCGCGGCCGTTGTCGTTGTCCAGGATGGACACGGGCGAGCAGATGCCGTCGTGCGAGAGGTTGGTGGCGACGGCCACCATGGGCAGGCCGACCCGCGCGGCGGCGTACTTCGCCACGTCGATGATCTTGCCGCCGCCCAGGCCCACGACGGCGTCGTAGCGGCTGCCCTTTATGTCGTCGGCCAGCTTCACGGCGGAGTCGATGGTGCCGTCGACGACCGGGTACCAGTCGGCGTGCGGCAGCACGGGCTCCAGCTTGGCGCGCAGCGCCACGCCGGATCCGCCGCTGATCGCGATCGCCAGCTTGCCGGACGCCGAGATCCGCTGGTCGGCCAGGAGGCCGGCCAGGTCGTCCATGGCGCCGCGGCTGATGTCGACGACGACCGGCGAGGGGATCAGCCGGGTCAGTACTGGCATGCGATCGTCCGGCCCTTGGCGAGGTCGTCGTGGTTGTCGATCTCGACCCACTTGACGTCGCCGATGGGGGCCACGTCGATCGTGAAGCCGTCGTTGACGAGCTGCTGGTAGCCGTCCTCGTAGTAGAGGTCGGGGTCGCGCTCGAAGGTGGTCTTCAGCGCTTCGGCCAGCTCTTCGGCGGCCTCGGGCTCGATGAGGGTGACGCCGATGTACTCGCCCGTCGCGTCGGACGGCTCCATCAGCTTGGTGATCTTCCGCACGCCCCGGCCTTCGGCGGTGACGACCTTCATCTCCTCGTCGGCCAGGCTCTTGACCGTGTCGAGGGCGAGGATGATCTTCTTGCCGTCGCCGCGGGCGGCGAGCAGGGTCCGCTCCACGGAGACCGGGTGGACGGTGTCGCCGTTGGCGAGGATCACGCCCTGCTTGAGGACGTCACGCGCGCACCACAGGGAGTAGGCGTTGTTCCACTCCTCGGCCTTGTCGTTGTCGATCAGCGTGATCTTGACGCCGTACTTGGCCTCCAGGGCCTCGCGGCGCGCGTAGACCGCTTCCTTGCGGTAGCCGACGACGACGGCGACCTCGGTGAGGCCGACCTCGGCGAAGTTGCCGAGGGTCAGGTCGAGGACCGTGATGCTCTCCTCGTCGCCTTCGGGGCCGACGGGCACGAGGGCCTTGGGCAGGGTGTCGGTGTAGGGACGCAGACGGCGTCCGGCACCGGCAGCGAGTACAAGGCCGATCATGCGGGTTCTCCTTCGTCGTGTACGGCGGGTGCTCCGGAGGAGACCCAGAAGCGGATGCTCTCCACGAGCACCACGAGTGCCACGAACACGGCGGTGGCCGTGAGCGCGACGGGGAACGCGTCGCGAGCGAGGACGGCGGCCAGGACCACGGTCAGCAGGACCCGGCCCTCGTGACCGCCGATCGACCGCACCAGCCAGTGCGGGGGCGCGCCGGTGCCACCGCGAATCCGGTACACCGTGTCGTAGTGATGGTAGGCGACCGCCGCGATCAGGCCGAATGCCGCCGGAAGCGCTCCGGGGACGTCCGCCTTCGCGGCGAGGATCAGCACGGTGGTGTACTCGGCCGCCCGGAACACGGGCGGGACGAGCCAGTCGAGGGCCCCGGTCAGCGGGCGCGCGACGGCGGCTCCCGCGAGCAGCGCGTAGAACACGGCGGCGATGATCACCTGGCGGCTGCCGAAGTCGTAGGCCCAGGCGGTCCAGAGCAGGGCCGCGGAGCCGATGACGGCGGCGGCGATCCCGGCGCCGGGCGCCATCCGGCCGACGAGCCGCGCCGCGAGCTCGGCCAGCGGGCCCGAGTCGGCGAGGTCGGCCAGCGCCCGGGCGGCCCGGGGCGTGCGCTCGGCCCTGCGGGTCAGGGAGCGCAGGACGCGGCCGGCGGTGGTGTAGAGGGCGCCGAAGGCGCAGCCGACGAGCAGCGCGTAGAAGACGATCCGGGGGGTGGTGAGCGCGGTCAGCACCGCGATCATCGCCCAGCGCTCGCCGATCGGAAGGATGATCATCCGGCGGAGCCAGACGGTCCAGCCGACGCTGTCGAGCTTGTCGGAGAGCGCGGCCGTGGGGCTCGTGTTCGCCGTGGCGTCGTGGTTGGCCTCGTTGAAGGCGAAGTCGACGACGTGCCGGCAGGTCATGAGGATCATGGAGCCGAGGGCGAGGGCCCAGACGTCGTCCCCGTTGCGGGCGGCGCCCAGGGCGAGGCCCGCGTAGAAGGAGTACTCCTTAGCGCGGTCGAAGGTGGCGTCGAGCCATGCGCCCATCGTCGAGTACTGGAGCGAGTAGCGGGCGAGCTGCCCGTCGGTGCAGTCCAGGACGAACGAGACGAGGAGCAGCACGCCGGCGGCGACGTAGCCCCAGCGGTCCCCGGTCGCGGCGCAGCCGGCCGCGATCAGGGCGGTGATCAGCGAGGCGGTGGTGACCTGGTTCGGGGTCAGGCCGCGGCGCGCGCACCAGCGGGCGATGTAGCGCGAGTACGGGCTGATGAAGAAGGTGGTGAAGAAGCCGTCGCGGGACTTCACGGCGGTCCGCAGGCGTACGGCCTCGTCGTCGACGGAGGCGACGGCGGCGACGGCCTCGGCCCGCTCCGCGGGGGTCGCGGGGACGGTGGCGACGAGCGTGCCGAGCTCGGGGCGCTGGACGGCGGTGCCGGCGGCCTCGACGGCTTCGGCGAGGCGGTCCGCGTACGGGACGCGCAGGGCCGGGCCGGCGCCGGCGGGGGCACCGGGGGGGGCACCGGGGGCGCCGCCCGCGAGCGCACCCGCGGCGGCCGCGCGGTCCAGGGCGGGACGGGCGGCGGGCTGGACGGCGAAGGCCCCCGTGACGGCGCAGGCGTCGAAGCGGGGGTCGGTCAGCGCGAGGCGCAGCGCGTGGACGTGCCCGACGAACTCGCTGTCGACGAGGGCGACCCGCTGGTCGGCCGGTACGCGGGCCAGTGCGGCGGCCGCGTCCTCGGGGCCGGTGGCGGGGCGGACGTCGAAGCCGAGGGAGCGCAGCTCGTCCGCGAGGGGTGATCCGGGCACCGGCAGGCCGGTAAGGATGACGGTCGGCAGGCGAACTCACTCCTTGTAACGAAATCCGAAGCGCGCGCCGCGTGGGCGGCGACACGTCGGCAGAGGCTATCGGATGAATGGAAGCAAGGGTTCATCACCCGTTTACGCCCCGATAAGCCGAATATTCCCGGGCCCCGGGCCCGGGCGGGATCATCATTGACGATCATCACGGGGGATCACAAACCGCCCCGGTGTTACGGTGGACGACGGCGCGTACGAGCTTCGTCCATGCGTGCCAAATCACCACACGGTGACCGAGCGGGAAAGAGGTGGGGTTGATGACCGTCGTGAAGGTCGCGGCCATGCGCAGCGAACTCCGGCACACCCCCACTTCCTTCCGGGCATCCGGCCGGGCCTGATCACGTACTGACCGATCGGCCCCGTCGGCCGGAGCCCCCGTTCAAGGGTTCACGTTGACCGACACCGACAACACCCGCTCCACCGGCTCTTCCGACGCCTCCCCGGGCTCCGGCCCGCGCGGGTCCGGCTCCTCCCTCTCCGAGGCGGCCGTCTCCGAGGCCGCCTTCTTCGAGGCGTTCCTCACCCTGCACGGCGGCCTGCCCCGGCAGGCCCCCGGTTCCGACGCGTCCACCCGGCACCTGCTGTCCCTGTGCGGACCGCTGCCCGAGCGGCCGCGCGCCCTCGACCTGGGCTGCGGGCCGGGCCGCAGCGCCCTGCTGCTCGCCGCCGAGGCGGGCGGGCACGGCGCCGAGGTGACCGCCGTCGACCTGCACGAGGGGTTCCTCGACGAGCTCCGTACGGCCGCCGCGGCCCGCGGGCTCGCCGACCGCGTCCGCACCGTCCGGGCGGACATCGGCGCGCTCCCCTTCGAGGACGGCTCCTTCGACCTCGTCTGGGCGGAGGGCTCCGCCTACGTCATCGGCTTCGACGCCGCGCTCGCGCGGTGGAAGCGGCTGCTCGCCCCCGGCGGCACGCTCGTGCTGACCGAATGCGAGTGGACCGTCGCGGAGCCGTCCGCCGGTGCGCGCGCCTTCTGGGCCCCCCAGTGCGCGCTGCGCACCACCGCGCGCGACCTCGCGGCCGCCCAGGCCGCCGGGTACCGGGTACTGGGCGTGCACCGGCTGCCCGACTCCGACTGGGACGAGTACTACGGGCCGCTCGCGGAGCGGATCCGCACCCGGCCCGGCGGGGGCTCCCCCGCCGGGGAGGCCGCGCTGGCCGCCACGCGCGCCGAACTCGACGCCCGGGCCCGGCACGGGCACGAGTACGGCTACACCGGGTACGTCCTGCGCCCGGTGACCGCCGGGGACGGACCCGCCTGGCCCGCCCGGCCGGAGACCGCGGCCGACGCGGCCGCCGTGCGGGCGGTCAACCTGGCGGCGTTCGACACCCCGCTCGAAGCCGACCTCGTGGACGCGCTGCGCGCGGACGACTCCTGGATCCCCGGGCTGTCGTACGTGGCCGAGGGCCCCGACGGGACGGTGGCGGCGCACGCCCTGCTCACCGCGTGCGAGGTCGACGGCGCGCGGGCGCTGGCGCTCGCGCCGGTGGCGGCCGATCCGGCGCTCCAGCGGTCGGGCGCGGGCAGCTCGGTCGTACGGGCCCTGCTCGCGGCGGCCAGGGAGCGCGGGGAGTCACTGGTCCTCGTCCTGGGACACCCGGAGTACTACCCGCGCTTCGGTTTCATGCCGGCGTCGCGCTTCGGGATCCGGGCGCCGTTCGAGGTGCCCGACGAGGCGCTGATGGCCCTGGTGCTGGACGATTCCGTACCGGTTCCGGCGGGAACGATCGCCTATCCGGCCCCGTTCGGGGTCTGACGTACCGGGCGCGCACGTCCGCCCCTCCCCTTCGTACCACGCGGGGAGGGGCGGACGTGCGTGGATCTCCGAAGTGGGGACAAGCCGCTTTTGTACGGCAGACTGAAGGCCGGAGTCCGAAGCGAAGGATGGGTATGCCGACCACACCAGCCACCGCCGCGAACAGCGCGTCCAACGGCACCGGTACTCAAGAACCGATCATGCTCGAACTGGTCGACGAGGCCGGCAACACCATCGGCACGGCGGAGAAGCTGTCCGCCCATCAGGCTCCCGGCCTGCTGCACCGTGCGTTCTCGGTGTTCCTCTTCGACGAGCAGGGCCGCCTGTTGCTCCAGCAGCGGGCGCTCGGCAAGTACCACTCGCCCGGCGTCTGGTCGAACACCTGCTGCGGCCACCCCTACCCCGGGGAGTCGCCGTTCGCGGCGGCCGCCCGGCGGACCCACGAGGAGCTGGGGCTGTCCCCGTCGCTGCTCGCGGAGGCGGGCACGGTCCGCTACAACCACCCGGACCCCGCGTCGGGCCTGGTGGAGCAGGAGTTCAACCACCTGTTCGTGGGACTGGCGCAGTCGGCGCCGCGGCCCGATCCGGAGGAGGTCGGCGACACCGTGTTCGTCACCGCCGCCGAGCTGGTGAAGCGCCACGCCGACGCTCCGTTCTCCGCCTGGTTCATGACCGTGCTCGACGCGGCGCGGCCGGCGATCCGCGAGCTGACCGGGGACGCCGCCGGCTGGTAGGCCGCGGGCCTGCAGGCCCCGGCCGCAGTTCCGACCTCGGCCCGGGCCCCGGCGGGTCAGCCCGCCGGGGCCCGGGCGGCCAGGGGCAGGGCCGCCCAGATGACCTTGCCGCCGGTCGAGGTGTGCTCGACGTCGCAGACCCCGCCGGCCTCCAGCGTGATCTCCCGCACCAGGAGCAGGCCCCGCCCGCCGGTCTGGCCGAAATCGGCTTCCAGGGCCTTGGGGCGGTACGGGTGGTCGTCCTCGACGGCGACCCGTACCCATTCCCGGCCGATCGCCACCTCGACCGCGACCTCCGGCGAGAGCAGGGCGGCGTGCCGGACCGAGTTCGTCACCAGCTCGGAGACGATCAGCAGCAGGGAGTACACCAGGTCCTGCTGGACCGGCACCCCTTGCCGGCCGAGGAGCTCGCGGACCGCGCGGCGCGCCTGCGGAACGGATTCTTCTACTGCGGGAGCGGTGAATCGCCACACTCCCTCGTAGGCGAGGGGGTCGGCCGCACCCTCCGGCTCCCCCTCCCCGGTCGGCGGGACGCTCCCGCTGTCGTCCATCTTCCGTCCCCCGTCTTCACGCTCGATCGTCTCCACGCGTCAAGAGTGGGGACCAGCCTGGTCCGGACCGGACCGCTGACCATAAGTCAGCGTCATTCGGACGCTTTCTGACCGTCGGCGCATGACGGAGTCAGTTGTTCGACTGTTCCTGATCTTCTGCCGGTCGCTTCTCGGCCGTCCCCCGAGTCCCGCCCACCGCGCCCGCCTCGGCCGACACCTCGTCCTCCCTGACCAACCCCAGGATGCGCCGGGCCCCCATGCCCAGCGCCACCAGGCTCAGGCCATCGAACAGCAGGGCGAGGGAGAAGAAGGTTCCGATCACGTACAGGCTGTTGCCGGGCCAGTTGGACAGGATCAGGACGCCCAGCAGGACCCCGAAGGCGCCCTGGACGAGCGCGAGCCCGAAGTTGCTGCCGCGCACCACGAGCGAACCGACCAGACGGAACAGTCCGCCGGTGAGGAAGAGCAGCGCGGCGAACATGGTGAGCGCCTCGGCGCTCGCCTCCGGGCGGCGCAGGATCACGAAGCCGGCCGCGATGTTGACCGCGGCGACGATGACGGCCAGCCAGAAGTAGTTGCTCTTGCGCGACTGCACGGCCTGCAGCAGCCCCACCACGCCGCCGATGAGCAGCAGCCACCCGAAGAGGAACATCGAGGTCAGCGTGGCCACGCTGGTGTAGACGAGGCCGACCAGACCCGCCAGGACGAGGATCACCCCGAGCGCGGTCAGCAGTCCGAAGCTGCGGCCCAGCTTCTTCTTCTCCTGCTGGGGCTCCCGGCCCTTCGCCTCGGTACGGTCTGCGCCCATGAGCGTGCCACCTCCTCGCACCCCCCGGGGACGGACTCCCTTGATCATAGGAGCGGGCGCCCGGGATAGCATCCGGCGCATGGACGCAGCCCTGGACGCAGCCTCGGACGCGGTGCCCGGTGCGGCCCTCCGGCACACGGTCGCCGGCGGAGTCGCCACCGTCGTCATCTCGCACCCCGCCAAGCGCAATGCGATGACGGCCGCCATGTGGCGGGCGCTCCCCCGGCTGCTGGACGGTTTCGCGGCCGATCCCGCCGTACGGGCGCTCGTCCTGACCGGCGACGGCCCGACCTTCTGCGCGGGGGCGGACATCTCCTCCCTGACCGGGGACGACGACCCCCAGGCCCTGGCCGTGCTGGCCGAGGAGGCCCTGGCCGCCTTCCCGAAGCCGACGCTCGCGGCGGTCCGCGGGTTCTGCGTCGGCGGGGGCGGCCAGCTCGCCGCCGCCTGCGACCTGCGGTTCGCGGAGGAGGGTGCGTCGTTCGGGGTGACCCCGGCGAAGCTCGGCATCGTCTACCCGGCCTCTTCCACCCGGCGCCTCGCGTCGGTGGTGGGCCCGGCGTGGGCCAAGTACCTGCTCTTCTCGGCGGAGCTGGTCGACGCGGAGACGGCGCTGCGCGCCGGATTCCTCAACGAGCTGCTGCCGGCCGGGCAGCTGGACAAGCGGATCGCGGAGTTCACCCGGATCCTGGTCTCGCGCTCGCAGCTGACGCAGGCGGCGGCCAAGGAGTTCGCGGACGGACGCACCGACCGGGACGCGTACTGGGCGGGCCAGGCGGCCGGGAGCGACGACACCGCGGAAGGCGTCGCCGCGTTCCTCTCCCGCCGCCCGCCCGTCTTCACGTGGACGCCGGACCCGGGCGCTACTGCGGGCTGAGCCCCCGCAGGCGTGCGACGAGCTCGGCCGGGGCCTTGTCCGGCGAACCCGCGTCGTAGGGCGGCTGGGGGTCGTACTCGGTCATCAGCTGGACGGTCTGCGCGACCTCGTCACCGGCGATCCTGCCGAGCAGGGTCAGCCCCATGTCGATCCCGGAGGACACCCCGGCGGCGGTGACGTACTTCCCGTCGAAGACCACCCGCTCCCCCGTGGGTTCGGCCCCGAAGCGCGGCAGCCGGTCCAGGTAGAGCCAGTGCCCGGCCGACCGGCGCCCGTCGAGCAGGCCGGCCGCGGCGAGCAGCAGCGAGCCGGTGCAGACGGACGTGGTCCAGGTGGTGGTCGCGTCCACGGCCCGCAGCCAGTCGAGGACGACGGGGTTCTCCATCTCCACCTCCGGGTGCGGCCCGCCGGGCACGATCACGATGTCGGGCCGCGTCACCTCGCCGAGCGCCTTGTCCGCGACGAGCGCGAGCGCCCCGCTGTCGGTGCGCACCGGACCGGGGCGCTCGGCGACGAACACGGTCTCGGCGCCGGGAAGCCGGCCGAGGGTGTCGAAGGGGCCGATGGCGTCGAGGGCGGTGAAGCGGTCGTAGAGCAGTACGGCGATCTGCATGGCTCCTCCGGAGCGGTGGGGTGGTCGGGCGGGTGGGGTGGGCGGGTGGTCGCATCGTCGGGTGATCGGGTGGTCGCATCGTCGGGGCGTCGGGGCGTCGGGGCGTCGGGCTCGGACAGGGGCGGAGCACCCCCTCACGGGGTGCCGAAGCGGCGGCGGTACTCGGCCGGGGGCTGGCCCAGGGTCTTCACGAAGGCCCGCCGCAGCGCCTCCGGCGTCCCGTACCCGCAGGCCCGGGAGATCTGCGCGATGCCCTCGCCGCCCTCCTCCAGGAGCCTGCGCGCGTGCTCCACGCGCACCCGTTCCACGTACCGTCCCGGCGTCACCCCCGTCTCCGCCCGGAAGGCCCGGGCGAAGTGGCGCGGCGAGAGGCGGGCCCGCAGGGCCAGGGCCTCGACGCTCAGGTCGCCGCCGGGGTGCTCGGTGATCCAGTGCTGTACGTCGCGCAGCGGCTCGCGCCGTGCCGTCTGGGCCGCCAGCTGCGCGCTGAACTGGGCCTGACTGCCCGGTCTGCGCAGGAACACCACCAGGTGGCGGGCGATCGTGAGCGCCACGTCCCGCCCGTGGTCCTCCTCGACGAGCGCCAGGGCCAGGTCGATCCCGGCCGTGACCCCGGCCGAGGTGGCCACCGGCCCGTCCCGCACGTAGATGGGGTCGGGCTCGACGGTGACGGCCGGGTAGTCGCGCGCCATCTGCTCGCACGCGTTCCAGTGGGTGGTGGCCCGGCGCCCGTCGAGCAGCCCGGCCTCGGCCAGCAGCAGCCCGCCCGTGCACACCGACACCAGCCGCTCCGCGGCGCCGGCCCGGGCGCGGAGCCAGTCGGTCAGCCTCGGTTCGAAGTCGGCCGTGTACCGGCCGCCGGGGACCAGCAGCGTGGTGCCGGGCCCCGGCCGGGCGCTCTCCAGGTCCCCGTCGGGCACCAGGGTCAGGCCGCTGCCCGTGCGGACCGGGGCGCCGCCCGGGGACACCGTGCGGATCGTGTAACCGGTCAGGCCGGGGAAGCGGGACACGGCGTCGAACACCTCGACCGGTCCGGTGACGTCCAGGCTCTGCACCCCGTCGTACAGGACGGCGAGCACGTTTCGCGACGGCATGCACCCATGGTGTGACGCGGGGCCGGTGGCCGCAATGACGGGTGTCCCACCTTTGCTGCCACGGGGCGGCCGCGCCTCGGCCGCCAGGGAGACGGTCGTGCGCGCGGCCGCCGCGCGGACCCGCGCAGCCGCCGTCGCCGCGGACGCCCCCGCCCCCGCGCGCCGGGGACGTCCGCGGCAGTGCCATCCTGGTCGGACCGCCCGAGGATCCGGAGTACCCCCTGAACACCATCGCCGCCGAGTTCCTGTCGGCCGTCCTCCTCCTCGGAGTGCTCGCCTTCGCCGTGCTGCGCCCGCGCGGCCTTCCCGAGGCCGCGGCCGCCGTCCCCGCGGCCGGGCTGCTCGTCGCGCTCGGCGTGGTGTCCCCCGACGACGCGTGGCAGCAGGTGCGGGAACTGCTGCCGGTGGTCGGCTTCCTCGCCGTGATCCTGGCCCTGGCGCAGCTGTGCGCCGACGAGGGGCTGTTCCGCGCCGCCGGGGACGCCGTGGCCCGGCGTGCGGCGGGCCGCGGGCCGGTCGCGCTGCTCGGCGGGGTGTTCGCGGTGGCCTCCGTGGTGACGGCCTCGCTCAGCCTGGACGCGACCGTGGTGCTGCTGACCCCGGTGGTGCTGGCGACCGCCGCGCGGCTGGGCGCCCGGTCCCGGCCGCACGTCCTGGCCACCGCGCACCTCGCGAACTCGGCCTCCCTGCTCCTGCCGGTGTCCAACCTCACCAACCTGCTGGCCTTCGCCGCGAGCGGGCTGTCCTTCACCCGGTTCGCGGCCCTGATGACCCTGCCGTGGCTCGCGGCGATCGGGGTGGAGTACGCGGTGTTCCGCCGCTGGTTCCGGGCCGATCTGGCGGCGCCGCCGGAGCACGTCCCCGAGGCCGCCGAGCCGGTTCCGGTGCCGCGCTTCGCGCTCTGGGTGCTCGGGCTGTCCCTGGCGGGGTTCGCCGTGGCCTCCTTCGCGGGGGCGAGCCCGGCCTGGGCGGCCCTCGCGGGCGCGGTGGTGCTCTCCGTACGGGCGCTGCGGCGCCGGGAGACGACCCTGCGCCGGATCGGGAGCTCCGCCGCACCCGCCTTCTGCCTGTTCGTGCTGGCCCTGGGCGTGGTGGTGCGGGCCGTGGTGGACCACGGGCTGGGCGATGCCCTGGCCCGGATCCTGCCGTCCGGGGAGTCCCTCGCCGCGCTGCTGGCGATCGCGGGGGTGGCCGCCGTACTGGCCAACCTGATCAACAACCTGCCCGCGGTGCTGGCGCTGCTCCCGCTGGCCGCCCCCGCCGGGCCCGGGCCGGTGCTGGCCGTGCTGATCGGCGTGAACATCGGCCCGAACCTGACCTACGCCGGTTCGCTGGCCACCCTGCTGTGGCGGCGGATCCTGCACGCGCACGACGACCGGGTCTCCCTCGGGGAGTTCACCCGACTCGGTCTGGTCACCACACCGGCCGCCCTCGTCGTCGCCGTGGCCGCCCTGTGGGCGGGCCTGCGGCTGGTCGGGGTGTGAGGGCCGGGCCCGGATAGGATCGGCAGATCATGACTGCAACCCTCGTCGCCAAGAAGCTCACCGCCGCGCACGGCGAGCGCACCCTCTTCGCCGATCTCGACCTCGTCGTCGCGCCCGGTGACGTCATCGGTCTCGTCGGCGTCAACGGCGCCGGGAAGTCCACCCTGCTGCGGATGCTCGCCGGGCTGGACGCTCCCGAGACCGGTGAGCTGCGCCTCTCCCCGCCGAGCGCCGCCGTGGGCCACCTCCCGCAGGAGCCGGACCGCCGGCCCGGGGAGTCCGTACGGGAGTTCCTGGCCCGGCGCACGGGCGTGGCGGCGGCGCAGGCGGAGCTGGACGAGGCGACGCAGGGCCTGGTGGACGGCACCCCGGGCGCGGACGACGCCTACGCGACGGCACTGGACCAGTGGCTGAACCTCGGCGGCGCCGACCTCGACGAGCGCGCCCAGGAGGTCGCGGACGACCTCGGGCTGGCGGTCGGCCTGGACCTGCCGATGACGGCGCTCTCCGGCGGGCAGGCGGCCCGGGCCGGCCTCGCCTCGCTGCTGCTGTCCCGGTACGACGTGTTCCTGCTGGACGAGCCGACCAACGACCTGGACCTGGACGGCCTGGAGCGGCTGGAGCAGTTCGTGAAGGGGCTGCGCGCCGGCACGGTCGTCATCAGCCACGACCGCGAGTTCCTGACCCGGACGGTCACCAAGGTCCTCGAACTCGACCTGGCCCAGCAGGAGATCAACCTCTACGGCGGCGGCTACGACTCTTACCTGGAGGAGCGCGAGCGGGCCCGCGGCCACGCCCGCGAGGAGTTCGAGGAGTACGCGGGCAAGAAGTCGGCCCTGGAGGGCCGGGCCCAGATGCAGCGCAACTGGATGGACAAGGGCGTGCGCAACGCCCGCCGCAAGTCGAGCGACAACGACAAGATCGGCAAGAACCTGCGCGGCGAGTCCAGCGAGAAGCAGGCCGCGAAGGCCCGCCAGACGCAGCGCGCGATCGAGCGCCTCGACGTCGTCGAGGAGCCGCGCAAGGAGTGGGAGCTGCGCATGGAGATCGCGACGGCCCCGCGCTCCGGCGCGGTGGTGGCCACCCTGCGCGAGGCGGCCGTCACCCGCGGGGACTTCGCCTTCGGACCGGCCAGCCTGCAGATCGACTGGGCGGACCGGGTGGCGATCACCGGGGCCAACGGCGCGGGCAAGTCCACGCTCCTCGCCGTCCTGCTGGGCCGGCTCGCGCCGGACTCGGGTGCGGCGACGCTCGGCTCCGGCGTCCTGGTCGGCGAGGTCGACCAGGCGCGCGGGCTGTTCCTCGGCGGCGAACCGCTGCTGGAGGCGTTCTGCGCGGCGGTCCCGGACACCGAGCCCGCCGAAGTCCGCACGCTGCTGGCCAAGTTCGGGCTGAAGGCGGCCCACGTGCTGCGGCCGGCGGCCACCCTCTCGCCGGGCGAGCGCACCCGTGCGGCGCTGGCACTGCTCCAGGGCCGCGGGGTCAACCTGCTGGTCCTGGACGAGCCCACGAACCACCTGGACCTGCCGGCGATCGAGCAGCTGGAAGCCGCTCTGGAGACCTACGAGGGCACGCTGCTCCTCGTCACGCACGACCGCCGCATGCTGGACGCGGTCCAGGTGACCCGTCGCCTGCGCGTCGCGGACGGCAAGGTCACCGAGCTGTAGCCGCAGCGCGGCCGGCGCCGTCAGTGCGCGGCGTCGGCCGGGGGACGCCGCGTGCGGGCCATCCGCCGGGCGACGAAACCGCGCGGGAGGTGGCGGGCAGCGAGCGCGTACGCCCGGTAGCGGCGGCCGGTGATGCTGATCGGGCGGCGCCGGGCGAGGTCCTTCAGGGCCGTGGCCACCACGGCGTCCGGCTCCAGCCATACGGCGTCGCGCAGGGCGCTGACGTCCATCCCGGCCCGCGCCTGGAACTCGGTGCGGGTGAAGCCGGGGACCACCGCCAGGACCCGGACCCCGTACGGCTCCATGTCCACCCGGAGCGACTCGCTGAACGCGGTGACCCACGCCTTGGCCGCGCCGTACGTCCCGGTCGGCAGCAGGCCCGCCACCGAGGACACGTTCAGCACCGCGCCCCGGCGCCGCTCGCGCAGCCCGGGCGCCACCGCGTGGGTGAGCCGCAGCGGGACCCTGACCAGCAGGTCGAGCATCCGCTCCTCGTCCTCGACGGGGCTGTACGGGAAGGGCGCGGGCAGCCCGAAGCCGGCGTTGTTGACCAGGACGTCCACGGGCGCCGCCCGGTCGGTGAGCCGCTCCACGACCGCGGCCAGGCCCCCTTCCGTCAGCAGGTCCGCGGGCAGTACCTCGGCGGTCACGCCGTACGCGCGGCCGAGCCGCTCGGCGACGGCGTCCAGCCGCTCCTTGTCGCGGGCCACGAGCACCAGGCCGCAGCCCTTGGCGGCGAAGCCGCGCGCGAACGCCTCGCCCAGGCCGGCGCTGGCGCCGGTGATCAGTACGGTGGTCAAGGGGGGTCACTTCCTCGCGGTGGTGCGGTTCACGGGGTGGCGGAGGCGGCGGCCGGCGAGACGTACGCCCGGGCCACGTCGACGAGGAACCGGGCCTCGTCCTCCAGGTCCCCGCCGCCCTCGGAGGTCTGGATGGCGGCGGGCAGTTCCAGGGCGGCCGCCTCCGCGCTCTGTCCGGGCAGCCCGGCCAGTTTGGCCCGGCGGGCTTCCCGCAGTACGCGGGCCAGCGCGGCCGCGGTGCGGCGCTGCTCGGGGACCCCGGCGCCGGCGACGTGGGTGCGGGCGAGTTCCAGGGCGCCCGGGGCGACGTGCTCGCCGAGGATCAGGATCGCGTCGCGGGTCTCGATGACCTTGCGGTAGACGAGCAGGTTGCGCGGGACGGGCGGCCACAGCAGCTCGACGACCCGGCCGGCCCGCGGTTTGGTGAGCGCGACGTGCGGAACGGCCTGGACCAGGTCGCGCCAGAGCGGCCACAGCCGCCAGGCCGTGACGACGTCGGCGGCGGTGCGCCGGAAGGTGAACAGGGTCGGCACCAGGATCGCGGCGGCGCGCAGCAGGCCGTGCAGGTTCATCAGCAGCGGCAGCGCGGGCATCGCCCACGTGCTGCCGGTCAGGGCCTTGAGCAGGTACGCCAGCCAGAACAGCCCGGCGAGGGCCGTGCCGAGGCCGAACAGCCGCAGCCCGGCCGCCAGCGGGCGGCTCTCGGTGCGGCGGCTGTAGCGCCAGCACAGGGCGACGCAGACGGTGTTGGCGATCACGTGCGCGGAGATCAGGACCAGCCAGTACGCCAGGGAGGGCACCGGTTCGCCGGTCGGCGGCATGGTGTGCGTGCCGTGTCCGGGAGCGGCGGTGTCCAGGACGACGAGGGCGGCCAGCCAGGCGACCGTGGCGGCGCCGGAGGCGAGTTGGAGCCGTCGGCCGCGGGTGGTGGCGGCGACGAAGTAGAGCACGGCGCCGGCCGACAGCACCCCGATGAGGTTGCGGACGAGGCCGATGGAGTGCGCGTACCCCGGGTCGCGGCCCATCGCGTAGGCGACGACGGAGGGGAGGTTCAGGGTCATCGCGGCGGCGGCGGTGGCGACGGCGAGCCACAGGCCGCGCTGGTGCGGGGAGCGCAGCGCGCCGGGAGCGCGCAGCAGGACGGCGAGCCACAGGCAGACGACGCTCGGGACGGCGAGCCAGTCGCCGAAGGCGGTCAGGTCAGCTGCCATCGTTCCCCCGCTCGTACCCCATGGCGGACTCCAGCCGGGCGAGGATGCCGCCGGGCCGGGCCGCGGACGGGGGGCGCGCGTGCACCGTACGGATGCGGATCATGCTGGCGAGCATCTCCGCCTCCCGCTCCTGGCGGGTGGTGTAGTTGGTGCGCCCCAGCACGGTGGGGGCGCCGCCGTCGGCCTCGTCCCCCTCCAGCGAGTGGTGGCCGAACAGGATGTGGCCGAGCTCGTGGAGGACGATGTGCTCCCGGTGCAGCGGGGTGGTCTGTGCCTCGTAGAAGACGTAGTCGATGCTCGCGGTGCCGACCCAGAGCCCGCAGACCCCGGACTCCGCGGCTTCCCTGGGCAGCGGGTGCAGCCGGATGGGGCGGCCGCGCTGCTCGGCGATCCGGTCGCAGAGCGCGTCGAGGGAGAACGGACGGGTGAGATCCAGATGGCCGAGAATGTTCTCGCACCTCTTGCGCAGGCTGAGTTGCCGGTGGGGCATGTGATCCCTCTTCGGACCCTTTCCGGGGCAGCGTCGGTAGGCGTGTGGGGGCATGGGCATGGCGTCCTGTGCCTTCAAGGCGGCCTCGGGGAAAACGGTCCTGAGGGGGGAAACGCGGAAGCCCGTTCGCCGGGTGACGAACGGGCGTTCCACCATGCCTACAGATCTTGTACGGGCGTTGGCAAGGCACCCTCCGCTGCGGGGAGGCTATTCGGCCATTCCGTACGGGTGCCGCGGGCGCCGGGGTGGCTTCAACGGCGCGGCGCGGTCACCGCGGTCACCGCGGTCACCGCTTGCGGCGCTCGTCGGGGCCGGTGAGGCCGGCGCGGCGCAGGGCGTCGGCCATGGCGCTGTTCGCCGGGGCCGGGGCGGAGGCGCCGGGACGCTGGCCCTGACCGCGCCGGCTCTGGCCGCCCTGGTCCTGGTTCCGCTGTCCTTGGCCGCCCTGGCCCTGGCCCCGCTGGCCCTGGCCGGCCGGTGCCTGACCGCGCTGGCCCTGGCCGCCGCTCTGGCCGCCGTTCTGGCCGCCGCTCTGGCCGCGCTGCTGCGGGGGCCGGCCGCCGCCCCGCCGTTCCTCGCGCTGGCGGGGTGCGCCGGGGGCACGCTCCGCCCCGGGCTCGTCGTCGATGCGCAGGGTGAGCGAGATCCGCTTGCGCGGGATGTCGACCTCCATGACCTTGACCCGGACGATGTCGCCGGGCTTGACCACGTCGCGCGGGTCCTTGACGAAGGTCTTCGACAGGGCCGAGACGTGCGCCAGGCCGTCCTGGTGGACCCCGATGTCGATGAAGGCGCCGAAGGCGGCCACGTTGGTGACCACGCCCTCCAGGATCATCCCGGGGGCCAGGTCGCCGATCTTCTCCACGCCCTCCTTGAAGGTGGCCGTCTTGAAGGCGGGGCGGGGGTCCCGGCCCGGCTTCTCCAGCTCGCGCAGGATGTCCGTGACCGTGGGCAGGCCGAAGGCCGCGGTGACGAACTGCTCGGGCCGCAGGGAGCGCAGCACGCCGGTGTTGCCGATCAGGGCCGCCACCTCGCCTCCCGCCGTCTTGCCCATGGCCCGGACCACCGGGTAGGCCTCGGGGTGCACGGCCGAGGAGTCCAGCGGGTCGTCCCCGTCGCGGATCCGCAGGAAGCCCGCGCACTGCTCGTACGCCTTCGGGCCGAGACGGGCGACGTCCTTGAGGCCCTTGCGGCTGCGGAAGGGGCCGTTGGCGTCGCGGTGGGCGACGATGTTCTCGGCCAGCCCGCCGCTGATGCCCGACACGCGGGAGAGCAGGGGCGCGGAGGCCGTGTTGACGTCCACGCCGACGCCGTTCACACAGTCCTCGACGACCGTGTCGAGCGAGCGCGAGAGCTTCACCTCGGCCAGGTCGTGCTGGTACTGGCCGACGCCGATCGACTTCGGGTCGATCTTCACGAGCTCGGCGAGCGGGTCCTGGAGCCGCCGGGCGATGGAGACGGCGCCGCGCAACGACACGTCCATGTCGGGGAGTTCCTGCGAGGCGAAGGCCGAGGCCGAGTACACGGAGGCGCCCGCCTCGGAGACCATCACCTTGGTGAGCCGGAGCTCGGGGTGGCGGGCGATGAGGTCCGCGGCCAGTTTGTCGGTCTCGCGGGAGGCGGTGCCGTTGCCGATGGCGATCAGCTCGACCGCGTGCTGCTCGGCGAGGCGGGCCAGCTGGGCGAGGGACTGGTCCCACTTGTTGGCGGGGACGTGCGGGTAGATCACCTCCGTGGCGACGACCTTGCCGGTGGCGTCCACGACCGCGACCTTGACGCCGGTGCGGAAGCCCGGGTCGAGGCCGAGCGTGGCCCGGGTGCCAGCGGGCGCCGCGAGCAGCAGGTCGCGCAGGTTGGCCGCGAAGACCCGTACGGCCTCGTCCTCGGCGGCCTGGCGCAGGCGCGTGCGGAGGTCGATGCCGAGGTGCACCTGGATCTTGGTGCGCCAGGCCCAGCGGACGGTGTCGGCCAGCCACTTGTCGCCCGGCCGGCCGCGGTCGTTCACCCCGGCGCGGCGGGCGATCATGCCCTCGTACGTGGAGGGGCCGGGGGCGTCCGCGTCCTCGGGGGCCTCCGGCTCCAGGTCGAGGACGAGGACGTCCTCCTTCTCGCCGCGCAGCATGGCGAGCACGCGGTGGGAGGGCAGCGCCGTGAACGGCTCGGCGAAGTCGAAGTAGTCGGCGAACTTGGCGCCCGCCTCCTCCTTGCCCTCGCGGACCTTCGCGGCGAGCCGACCGCGGCCCCACATGCGCTCGCGCAGTTCGCCGATCAGGTCGGCGTCCTCGGCGAACTTCTCGGTGAGGATGGCGCGGGCGCCCTCCATGGCGGCCGCCGCGTCGGCGACCCCCTTGTCACCGTCGACGAACGCGGCGGCGGCGACGGCCGGTTCGACCGACGGATCGGCCAGCAGGCCCTCGGCGAGCGGCTCCAGGCCCGCCTCGCGGGCGATCTGCGCCTTGGTGCGCCGCTTGGGCTTGAAGGGCAGGTAGATGTCCTCCAGCCGGGCCTTGGTGTCGGCGGCGTTGATCCGCGCCTCCAGGTCGGCGTCGAGCTTGCCCTGCTCCCGTACGGAGTCCAGGATCGCGGCGCGCCGGTCCTCCAGTTCCCGCAGGTACCGCAGCCGCTCCTCGAGGGTGCGCAGCTGGGCGTCGTCGAGCATCTCGGTCGCTTCCTTGCGGTAGCGCGCGATGAACGGCACGGTGGAGCCGCCGTCGAGCAGCTCTACGGCGGCCTTGACCTGCCGTTCCCGTACGCCGAGCTCCTCGGCGATCCTGCATTCGATGGACGTCGTCACGATCGGGTCCCGCCTGCCTTCGTTTGCACTGGAAGGCTGCCAATTGTGGCAGGTGGCCGCGACAAGGGCGGGTAAGCCCGCCACACGGCGGCTCCCGGACGGGTCAGGCCTTGTCGCGGAGGTCTCCCGGGAAGGCCCCGGCGGTGACGGCGCGCACGACGAATCCGCCGCCGAGTTCCGCCAGCCTGGCCAGGCCGGCCGCGCCGAGGTGCTCGTACGGGGCGGCGTCCAGCCGGTCGGTCTCGGCCTCCAGCCGCTCGCGCACGGCGGCGCCCTCCGCGGTGAGCGCGCCGTCCGCGTCGAGGATCCCGCGCCGGCGCAGCCGGTCGGTGGCCGCGTCCAGGTCGGCCTGCTCCCAGCCGCGGATGGCCTTGAGCCACTTCGGGCTCATGCCCTTGCCGGTGGCGGTGTGGCTGACGAGGGCTTCGAGCGGGTCCAGGCCGGCGGTGAGCAGGGCGGTGAGGTGGCCGTCGCCGCGGTGCTCGCGCAGCAGGGTGGCGGCGTGCCACAGGCGCAGGTGCGGCTCGGCGGGCACGGGGAGGTCGGCGTGGGCCGAGTAGAGGGTGCGGCCGTGCCGGGTGCAGGCCTCGGTGGCGCGCAGGGCGAGGTCGGCGGCCTCGGCGAGCTCGGGCGATGCGACGGTCTCGGCGCCGAGGAGGCGGCGCAGGGTGGCGTCGGCGGCGCGCAGGCGGGCGGCGAGGGCCTCGGCGGGCGTGACGGTGTCCCAGACGGCCGGGAGGTGCCGGGCGACGAGGTCGTGGCGGTAGTTGTAGAACGCGGCGGTCACGGCGCCCGCCCCGACGGCTCCCAGGGCGGCGGAGCGGTGGGCGAGGTTGACGGCGACGGGGTCCTTGACGCCGAGGGCGGCGAACTCCCGGGTGATGTCCGGGGAGAAGTACACCGTGGAGTGGAGCGGGTTGATCGCGCCGTGCCAGGCGTGCCGGGCGGCGAGCGGGGGAAGCGTCGAGACGGTCATGGCGGCCAGGTTACCGACTGCTCAGTATGTCGGATAGCCCGCAGCCGGCCACGGCTCGGGCCGGCGGGGCCGCACCCGGAGCGGTGAGGACATGACCGCACCGGAGGGGTCGCGGAGTCCCGGGGCGTCCCGCGCGGGCGGTCGTTTCCGGTCGTTCTCCGGCCCCGGGCCGGGTCCGGGCGGCCGGGAGCCGGAGCCGCCGCGGCCCGGGACCGGACCGTCCAGCGGCCGGGGCAACCGCTCCCACCGGCCGCTGCAACCGCTCCCCCCGGCCCGCCGCGCCCGCGGCGTGACGGCCGAATGGCGATCGTGTGAATGCAGGGGCCATGGACATGACGTGGGACGCCAGGGGTGAATACGGTCGAACGACGAGACCTTGAACCGCGCTGTCTCCCCTATCACTTGGAGCCCTTCGTGCACCGCAAAGTCATCGCCCCGAGCGTGCTCGCCGCTTCGCTTCTGCTGGTGATCCCGGCGTCGGCGGCGAGTTCCGGTCCGGGCGCCCCGGGTATCGGCGATCCCTACTACCCGGCCAGCGGCAACGGCGGATACGACGTGTCGCACTACGACCTGCGCCTGCAGTACCAGCCGAAGACGGACCTCCTGGAGGGCACGGCCACCCTCCTGGCCACCACCAAGCAGGACCTCTCGCGCTTCAACCTCGACTTCGGCCTCAAGGTCAGCGAGATCCGGGTCAACGGCACGAAGGCGGCGTTCGCCACGTCCGGCGACCACGAGCTGGAGGTCACCCCGGCGAAGCCGCTGGCGCGGGGCACCTCGATCAGCGTCGTCGTCAAGTACGCCGGGAAGCCGTCCGAGTTCAAGGTGGACGGCTGGTCGGCGTGGCAGCGCACGCCGGACGGCGGTGTGGCCGCGCAGGAGCCGGACTCGGCGGTCTGGTGGTTCCCGAGCAACGACCACCCCACCGACAAGGCCACCTTCGACGTCTCCGTCAACGTCCCCGACGGCACCCAGGCCATCAGCAACGGCGTGCTCCAGTCGCAGACCTCGCGGCTGGGCTGGACCCGGTACAACTGGCGCTCCAACAAGCCGCAGGCCACGTACCTCGCCACCCTCGCGGTCGGCAAGTTCGACATCACCACCGACAAGACGGCGAGCGGACTGCCGATCCTCAACGCCTACAGCAAGGACCTCGGCGACAACGCGGGCGCCGCGCGCGCCAGCGTGGAGCGCACCGGCGAGGTCGCGGAGTGGCTGGAGGGCGTCTTCGGGCCGTACCCCTTCAACGCGCTCGGCGGCTACGTCCCGAACGTGACCGCCGGCTTCGCCCTGGAGACCCAGACCCGGCCGTTCTACGGACCGCGCCAGTTCCAGAACGGCGCGAACGTCTCCGTGGTCGTGCACGAGCTGGCCCACCAGTGGTACGGCGACAGCGTGTCCGTCGAGGGCTGGAAGGACATCTGGATCAACGAGGGCTTCGCCCGCTACAGCCAGTGGCTGTGGTCGGAGAAGGAGGGCGAGGGCACCGCCCAGGAGCTCGCCGACTGGGCGTACGCCACCCGCCCGGCCGAGGACCCGTTCTGGCAGGTCAAGCCGGGTGACCCGGGTCCGGAGAACCAGTTCCACGGCGCCGTGTACGACCGTGGCGCCATCGCCGTGCAGGCGCTGCGCAACGAGGTCGGCGACGAGAAGTTCTTCCGGATCCTCAAGGGCTGGCCGACCGAGCGGGCGCACGGCAACGCCAAGGTCGGCGACTTCGTGCGGTACGCCGAGAAGATCTCGAAGAAGCCGCTGGCCCAGCTGTTCGAGACCTGGCTCTACACCCCGGGCAAGCCGGACGTCTCGGCCCTGAACCCGGCCGCCGCCAAGGCCGCGCAGTCCCCCTCGGCCCGCTCGCTCCCGGCCGCTCCGGCCGAGCAGACGGAGCCGAAGTCCTGGAAGAAGATCGCGGAGACGAACACGGTCCACGACCACGGTCACTGAGGTCCGTCAGCGGGCGGCGGCGTGCCATCGGGCCCGCGCCGCCCGCGCGACGGGCAGGTAGCGCAGCCGCTCGGGCAGGAGCGGTACGAGGATCCGCACGGCGGTGCTGAACCGCCGCAGGCGGCGTTCCTGGGCCGGGGTCCACTCCAGGCCGATCGCGGCGCGCGCGTCGGGCGGCATGTACCCGACGGTGACGAAGGCCCGCAGGCGCAGGAACGCCGCCCGCAGCACCGGCCACGCGATCCGCAGCAGCAGCCGTACGGGCAGCGGGCCGCCCTCGGGGCGGGGCAGCGGCACGTCGGTGGCGACGAGCTCGCGGGCGACCTTCGTCGGCTCGATCTCCTCGGCCAGCATGCGGCGGTAGTAGACCCAGTACTCCTCGATGCTCTGCGGCATGTCCCGGTCGTGGAGCCCGAGGATGCGGCCCACCTGGAGCCATTCGCGGTAGAGCTGCTGCTCCTGGGCGGGAGTGAAGCGGCGCAGCAGGTAGCGGCCCGCGTACAGGTAGACCGGGAAGCCGCTGGCGTGCACCCAGGCGTAGCAGGCGGGGTCGAGGGAGTGGTAGCGCCGGCCGCGGGTGTCGGTGCCCTGGATCTCCTTGTGCAGGCGGCGCACGCGACGCCCTTCCTCGGCGGCTTCCTCCCCTCCGTACACCCACAGCTGGACCGAGCGCAGCGAGCGCTCGCCGCGGCCCCAGGGGTCGGTGCGGAAGACGGAGTACTGGTCGACGCCGGCGCCGATGGCGGGGTGGGCGACCTGCATGGTGAAGGCGGCGGGGAGCATCAGCAGGGCGCGCACGTCGCCGGCGATGGTCCACAGCACGCCGCCGGGCGGCGGCGGCTCGGGGTCGGCGCGGCGGCCGGCGGCCGTCGGGCCCGGCGATCCCGGCGATCCCGGTGCGGGGTGTTCCGTCGTGCTCATGAGTGCGTCCCCCAGGGTCTGGACCTCGCCGTCCTTCCAGTATGACGGGGCCTGAGGGAGTGCGGCCGGGGGCCCTGCCGGTGCGCCCCGCGGGGTGAAGGGCGGACCCCGGCGGCGGACTGATCAGCTCCGGATGTGCCGGTGCCCCCACGTCGCCGCACTGCGGACAGAAAGTCTTGTCACGGGTGTTACCCCGAAGTAACCGTGGCTGCTTGGATGACGGAGCCGATCTTCCCCCGCAGGAATGATGGAGACCTCATGCTGCTCACCTCCCACCGCCGCCACCGGGCCGCCGCCGCGGCCGTCGCGGCGATAGCCGCCGGCGCGCTGGCCGCCACCACCGCGCCGGCCGCCTCGGCCGCGGAGAGCGCCGCTGCCCCGCGGCTCAGCGTCCTGTCGTACAACGTGTTCCTGATGAGCAAGAACCTCTACCCGAACTGGGGCCAGGACCACCGGGCTGCGGAGATCCCCAAGGCGGCCTTCTACCAGGGCCACGACGTCGTCGTCCTCCAGGAGGCCTTCGACAACGGCGCCTCGGACGCGATCAAGGCCAACTCGGCCGCGCGCTACCCGTACCAGACCCCCGTCGTCGGCCGCAGCAAGAGCGGCTGGGACGCCACCGGCGGTGCGTACTCCGCGACCACTCCGGAGGACGGCGGCGTCACGGTCCTGAGCAAGTGGCCCATCGTGCGCAAGGAGCAGGTGGTCTACAAGGACGCCTGCGGCGCCGACTGGTGGTCGAACAAGGGCTTCGCGTACGTCGTGCTGAACGTCAACGGCGCCAGGGTGCACGTGGTCGGCACGCACGCCCAGTCCACGGACCCCGGCTGCGGCGCGGGCGAGGCGGCGGAGATGCGCGCCCGCCAGTTCCGGTCGATCGACGCGTTCCTGGACGGGAAGAACATCCCGGCGAACGAACAGGTCATCGTCGCCGGGGACATGAACGTCGACTCGCACACCCCCGAGTACGCCTCCATGCTCGCCAACGCCGACCTGGCCGGCACCGACAGCCGCACGGGGCACCCGTACTCCTTCGACACCGCACTGAACTCGATCGCGTCCTACCGCTACCCGACGGACCCTCGCGAGGACCTGGACTACGTCCTGTACCGCAAGGGCAACGCGCGTCCGGCGGGCTGGGAGAACAACGTGGTCAAGGAGCAGTCCGCGCCCTGGACCGTCTCCAGCTGGGGCACGTCGTACACGTACACCAACCTCAGCGACCACTACCCCCTGATCGGCCGCTGACAACCCCGCGCCCCGCCCTCCGGCAGCGGGGCGCGGGGCGCGGCCCGGCGTACGAGGTCAGGACACGTCGACGCGGACGCTGTCCCCCGACACCGTGGAGGGCTTCCGAGGGTGCTTCGGATCGGTCACCATGGAGGTCCGTCGGCGGTCCGAGGGTGGGGATGGGCGAGGGTGGGATCGTTCTGGACGAGTGATCGGAGCGGGCCGGAGGAGGTCGGACCCGTGCCGTGGCTGGCGCTGGCCTGTCTGGTCGGGTGGCTTCTGGCCTACGGCTTGCTGGCGAACTTCACCGGAGAGTTGCGGACGGCGCTGTGGGGCGAGCCCGGGACCGTGACCGAAACCGACTGCCGGACGTACGACAACACCGTGGCCAATGCGGGAAAGTCGACGTCCTGCTCGGGCGCCTTCACCCCGGACGACGGCGGCTCGCCGTTCGACGTCCCCATCGAGGGCAACATCAACGCGCAACCGATCCGTGCGTGGCTGGTGGACGGTGCGTCCGGCACCGCGTACGTCTCACCAACGGCGTGGGCGGGGGTGCTCCCGGTGGGCCTGTCCCTCCTCCTGTGCGGCCTCCCGGCGGCGGTGACGGTGAAGCACGTGCGCCGCGTCCACGCACAGCGCACCGGGCGGGCAGTCGACACATGACCGGCCGGACCGGTCCTAGGCCGTCTCTTTCGGATCTTGTCGGCCGAGCCCGCGGCGTCTGGTGCCGTGTCTGGGCGTGCTGTCGGGGCGTTCGCGTACTGGGCCGTACGTGGTCGCCTCGGCAGTGCGGCCAGGCGCGGTGCCAGGCGTCGCGGGCCCGGCAAGATCCGAAAGAGACGGCCTAGTTGCCGGTCGTGCCGTCGAGCAGCTCGCGCAGGATGTCCAGGTGGCCGTTGTGGCGGGCCGTCTCCTCGATGAGGTGGAGGAGGATCCAGCGCAGATCGACGTGGAGGCCGTTGCGGATGGTTCGCTGGGCCCGCTCGTCCAGGTCGTTCCCGGCGACCAGTTCGCGGTAGCGGGCGCTGTGTTCCGCGTATTCGTCGAGCAACTGCGTGAGCGGGAAGTCGACGGCGATGCGCATCTCGCGGTCGGGGTCCTCATCCGTCATGGGGGCCTGGTCCTCCTCACCGAGGAAGACCACCTGGAACCAGTAGTACTCGACCCAGCGCAGGTGGTTGATCACTCCGCTCATGGTCATCAGCGGCGAGCCCGGCAGGAGCGCCTTGCGGGCGTTCTCCGCGGAGACGCCCTCGCATCTGGCGCGGGCGGTGCCACGTGCGTAGTCGAGAAACGTGGTGAGCTGGGTGCGCTCGTCCCACGCGGGCGGTGTGTCGTCGATTCTTGTCATCGCCCGAAGCGTCCCCGATCACCCCGCCCGATGTCGAGGCATTTCGCAGCGGACCGACCTGCCCCCACCCACCGACACCACCGCGGCCGGCCCCGGCGGGGGTTGTCGGGGCGGCCGCGGTGGTGTGAGGGGTGGGTCAGGCGGAGGCCTTGGCGCGCTGCCATTCCGCCGCGTAGTCGTTGAAGATCCGCCGCAGGTGGTGGCCGATCTTCAGGTAGTCCAGGTCGTCCAGGTTGGCCAGGGAGACGCGGACGGACCACTGCGGGCCGTCGAAGCCGCCGCCGTTCAGCAGGACCACCGAGGTCTGCTCCGCGAGCCGGAAGAGCGGGTCGACCGGCTCGTAGTTCTTCTCCAGGAAGTCCGCGAAGTCCTTGCCGTGCACCCGCTCGGCCTCGGCCAGCAGGTCCAGCTCGATGTAGTAGCCGGCTCGCTTCTCGTCCTCGGAGATCTTCATCTGGGCGCCCTCCAGCAGGAGGTCCAGGCGCCGGTGGACGATCTGCCGGATGCGCTCCTTGTACGCCTGGCCCTCCTCCAGCATGTCGAAGAGCGAGAACAGGCTCATCATCACCTGCTGCGGCAGGGAGAGCCCGGCGGTGTGGTTGAGGGCCACCGAGCGGGAGTCGGCGACCATCCGGTCGATGAAGCGGATCTTCTCCGGCTCCAGGGTGAGCGTCCCGTACCGCTTGGCCAGGCGGTCCTTCTGGTCCTGCGGGAAGTCCGCGATCATCTCGTCGATCACGTTGTCGTCGTTCAGGCCGATGACGCCCAGGCGCCAGCCGGTGCAGCCGTAGTGCTTGGAGTACGAGTACACGAGCAGGGTGTTGCGGGGCAGGTCGGCCGCGATGGAGCGGAAGCCCGGCACGAAGGTGCCGTACACGTCGTCGGTGACGATCAGCAGGTTCGGGTTGCTGGTCGCGACGATGTCCTTGATCTGGTCGGCGACCCGCTCGCTGAGCGCCAGCGACGGCGGGTTGCTCGGGTTCACCAGGCAGACCAGCTTCACGGACGGGTCGGCGAGCTTGGCGACCTCCTCCTCCGGGTAGCGCCACTGCCGTACGCCGGTCTCGGCGAAGAGGCTCGCGGAGACGTTGACCACCTCGAACTCGAAGGTGTCGAGCTCGGGGATCTCGATGTACGGGGTGAACACCGGGGTCATCAGGGCGATCTTGTCGCCCTTGTGCAGGACCCCGTTCTTCATCAGCGAGTCGAAGATGTAGCACATGGCGGCGGTGCCGCCCTCCGTCGCGAACAGCGAGAGGGTGCCGGCCGGCGGCCGCTTGTCGAACATCTCGTCGCCGACGTAGCCGCGGACGACCTGCTCCGCGTGGACGAGCATCCGGTCGGGCACCGGGTAGTTGTCGCCGGTGATCGCGTCGGTGAGCTCGTGGACGTACGCGTCCTTGTCGAAGCCGAAGCGTTCCAGGGCGTGGAGCACGCAGCGTTCCAGCAGTTCCACGCCGGGCAGCTCGGGGTGGCGGCGCACCCAGGAGTCGAACCGCTCGCCGATGCCCTTCTTCTCGGGCATGCCGCCGAGGTTGTCGGCGGTCCAGACCCGGCGGGACTCGTCGAGGGCGAAGTAGCCCAGGGCGTAGAACGCCTCGCGCGGACCCGTGGCGATCCAGTTGGGGTTGCCGCGGCCCGCGTTGAGCATCGCGCGGGTGGTGGTCCCCTTCTGGCCGGGCTTGTCGGCCTGGGCGGCGGTGGCGAGCTGGATGAACTTGTCCTTCAGCTCGAAGGGGCTGAGCTGGGCGAAGGACTGGATCTCCTCGCGGCTGAAACTGGTCTCGGGCACGGCGGACTTCCTTTGCGTTCGACTGCGTTCGACGGGAGGGGGCTCAGTGCTGGAGGAGGACGATGACGGCGCCCCAGATCGTCAGCAGCACGTTGCTGACGGCGTACGGGATCGTGTAACCGAGCACGGGCACCTGGGACTTGGACTGCTCGTTGACCGCGCCGATCGCGGCGGTGGTGGTCTGGCCGCCCGCCAGGACGCCCATCAGGATCGGGAAGCGGATCTTCTGGACGTGGTGGCCGACGAGGAAACCGACGATCAGCGGGATCAGGGTGGCGACCGCGCCGAAGATCAGCAGTCCCCAGCCCGCCGAGGCCAGTCCGCTGGTGAAGCTGGGTCCGGCGTTGATGCCGACGACGGCGACGAACAGGCAGAGCCCCAGGGTGTCCATGAACCACTGGGCGCCGGGCGGGACGTTGCCGTACGTCGGGTACCGGCCGCGGATCCAGCCGAAGATCAGGCCCATGATCAGCGCGCCGCCCGAGGTGGACAGCGAGATCGGGACCCCGCCGGCCGTCAGGGCCGGGATGCCGATGCAGCCGCCGAGGAAGATGCCGAGGCCGACCCAGACCATGTCGGTGGCGAAGCTCGTCGGCACCGGCTTGCCGATGGCCTTGCCCGCCGGGTCCACGAGCCGCTTGGGCCCGGACAGGACGACGGTGTCGCCGCGCTCGATCTGCGTGGAGAGCCGGTAGGGGAACTCGGCGCCCGCCCGGTACAGCTTGTCGATGTAGACGCCGACCATGAACGGCTCCTGGCGGAGCTCGGAGACGGTCTTGCCCATCTGGGCCTTCTCGGAGGCCACGACGTGCAGGGTCTCGGTCTGGTAGCCGAGCAGTTCGACGTCGTCGGCCTCCGGCCCGACGTGGGAGCGGGCGTCGAACTCGACCAGCGAGCCGCGCAGGGCGCTGACGGCGACGACGTCGCCCTGCTGGAGCACCGTCTGCTGGGTGTGGTCCAGGATCTGGCCGTCCCGCCGGATGCGGGTGAGGTAGATCCGGCGCCCCAGCGCCTTCTGCTGCTGCTCGAAGGCCTCGATGGTGCTGCCGACGAGGTCGGAGTGCCGGATCGTGTACGCGCGCAGCACGATCTCGTAGTAGCCCTCGTGCAGGTCCGGGTCGTCCTCGGGGGCGTCGAGCTCGCGCGCCAGCTGGGCGCTCTCGGTGGCCAGGTTCCGGCGGTAGAGCCGGGGCAGCACGTTGGCCAGCAGCATCGCGCACAGGATGGTGCCCAGCGGGTAGGTGACCGCGTAGCCGACGGCGACGAGGTTCTCCTGCTCCTTGATCTGGTCGGCGGAGAGCCCGGGCAGGTTGCCGATGGCGTCCTGGGCGACGCCGATGACGGCGGACTGCGTGAGGGCGCCGCCGAGCAGGCCGGCCGACAGGCCCGGTCCGTAGCCGAGGAGGGCCGCGAAGCCCCAGCAGACGAGCAGGCCGGTGATGCAGACGATGACCGCGTTGAGGACCTGGGGCAGGCCGTCCTTCTTCAGGCCGCGGAAGAACTGCGGGCCGACCTTGTAGCCGAGGGCGAACAGGAACATCGTGAAGAAGAGGTTCTTCACGGTCCCGTCGATGGTGATCTTGAATTGGGCGCCGAGCAGCAGCCCGGCGATGAGGCAGCCGGTGACGGCGCCCAGCCCGATCGCCCGCCAGCGCAGCTTCCCGAAGAGGAAGCCGAGCGCCACGGTGATGAACACCAGCAGCTCCGGATGGGGCTGGAAGATGTTCCGGTTGAGGAAGTCGATCATGTGGGGGTGCCCTCCGAGTCAGAGGCGGTCAGGCGCCGAGGATGCCGACGAGGATCGGACCGGTGAGCGGGAGCAGGAAGTTGGAGAGGGCGTAGGTGATCGTGTAGCCGAGCATCGGCACGGAGCTCTGCGCCACCTGTGTCACCGAGGTGATGGCCGGCGTCGAGCACTGCTGGCCGGCGATGGCCCCGATGAGCAGGGGCTTCTCGATGTTCAGCAGCTTGCGCCCGACGACGAGGGAGAGCGTGGCCGGTACGAGGACCATGGCGATCCCGGCGAAGGGCAGCAGCGCCCCGTACTCCTTGAGCAGCGGCCAGGCCTGCGGGCCCGAGGTCAGGCCGGTACAGGCGATGAACAGCGCGAGGCCCATGTCCTTGATGGTCGTGGCGGCCTGCGGGGGGAAGGCCCCGAAGGTCTGCCGGCGCGAGCGGAACCAGCCGAACAGCAGCCCGGAGACCAGGCATCCGCCGCCGGTGCCCAGCGAGAGCGGGACCCCGCCGATGCGGACCACGAGCTGGCCGAGGAGGGAGCCGAGCGCGATGCCGAAGCCCAGGTAGATGAAGTCGGTGGCGTCGTTCTTCGCGACGGTGCCGATCTTGGCCACGACCCGGTCGAGGCCGGACCGGGCGCCGACGAGGGTCACGACGTCTCCGCGCTCGACCACGGTCTCCGGGGTCGCGGGCAGGTGCTGGTCGTTGCGGAGCACGTCGGTGACGTACACCCCGTCCCGGGCGAACTCCGGGTGCGTGCGCTGGAGGTCGTCCAGCGACTTGCCCGAGACGGCCCGGTCGGTGACGGCGACCTGGCTGGTGGCGAGCGGGGTGTCCACTCCGGGGATGCCGGGGGTCTCCGGGCCGATCACCCGGCCCGCCTCGATGGTGTTGGCCCGGCGCCCCACGACCAGGACGAGGTCGGAGAGGGTGAGTTCGAGGTCGGGGCGGGGGGTGAGGGTCGTGGATCCGCGTTTGACCACCTCCACGGTGACCCGGCCGCCGAAGTTCGTCTCCAGGTCCCCGACGGTGCGGCCGTCGGCGTGCGTGACGAGGTAGGTCCGGCCGACCAGACCGGGCAGCGCCTCGCGCTCGTCGCTCTCCAGGGACCCCCCGGAGCCGCGCATCTTCTCCCACAGCTCGCGCGAGGCGTCCCGCAGGTTGATCCGCATCATCATCGGCATGATCTGGCTGGTGTAGATGACGATGGTGACGAGCCCGAAGAGGTAGCAGACGGTGTACGCGGTGGCCACGTGGCCCTGGTACGTCGTCACCTGCTCCGGGCTCAGGCCGGGCAGCTTGCCGATCGCCTCGGTGGCCGTGCCGACGACGGCGGACTCGGTCGCCGCCCCCGCCAGGATCCCGGCGGCGGTGCCCACGTCCAGGTCGAACGCCTTGGCGAGGCCGATCGCGATGGCGAGCACGCTCACGAGCTCGATGCCGCACAGGGCGAAGAAGCGCAGGCTCCTGCGGTTGAGGTTGGCGAAGAACTGGGGTCCGGCCATGTAGCCGAGGGCGAAGATGAAGAGCGCGAAGAAGATCGTCTTGACGTCGGCGTCGATCTCGACGTGCGCCCAGGCCCCCATCAGCAGGGAGACGATCAGGGTGCCGCAGATGCCGCCGAGCGTGATGGGGCCGACGCGCAGCTTGCCGACGAGGTACCCGACGGCCAGGCAGAGGAAGAGGGCGAGTTCCGGGTTGTCACGCAGAACGCCCATCGGCCGTCACCCGGCCTGGCCCGGAGGGCGGGTGGGTGGCAAGGTGTGTCGACATTCCACCACCCTGGTCCGGCGGGCGGGCGACCGCCCACCGGACCGGGGCCGTTCGGGTTACCGGGCCGGGGCGGGGTCCTCGTACAGCCCGTCGATCAGCGCGCCGTACTTCTCGCGGATCACCCGCCGGCGGAGCTTGAGCGAGGGGGTGAGCTCACCGCTCTCGGGGCCCCACTCCCCCGTCAGCAGGCGGTAGCGCTTGATCTGCTCGGTCCGGTTGAGCCGGGCGTTGGCCGCGGCCACCGCCCGCTCGACCTCCTCCCGCACGGCCGGGTGCGCGGCCAGCTCCGCGGGCGAGGCCGCCTCGATGCCCCGGGCGGCGGCCCAGGCGGGGGCCAGGTCCGGGTCCAGGACCAGCAGGGCGACGAGGTAGGAGCGGCCGTCGCCGTGGACCAGGGCCTGTCCGATCAGCGGGTGCTCCTTGACGGTGTTCTCCACCAGCGCCGGCGAGACGTTCTTGCCGTTCGAGGTGATGATCAGTTCCTTCTTGCGGTCGGTCAGCCAGAGGAACCCGTCCTCGTCGAGCCGGCCGATGTCGCCCGTCGGGAACCAGCCCTCCGCGTCGGCCGCGTCCTCCAGCGAGCCGTCGGGCCGCAGGTAGCCCCCGAAGACGGTGGCGCCGCGGGTGAGGATCTCCCCGTCCGGGGCGAGCCGCAGCTCCAGGCCCTCGATCGGCCGGCCCACCGAGCCGAGGCGGAACGCGTCCGGGCTGTTGACCGTACACACGCCGGAGGTCTCGGTGAGGCCCCAGGCATCCATGATCGTGATGCCCCAGCCCGCCCAGAAGCGGACCACGTCGATGGGCATCGGCGCCGTCGCGCTGGCCGTCCAGACCAGCCGGTCCATCCCCGCCAGCCCCAGCAGGGGGTCCAGCACCCGCTCCTTCGCCGCCCCGTACGAGGCTTCGAGCGCGGCCGGGACCCGTTCGCCGCGCTCCCGGTGCGCGGCGCGGGCGCGGGCCAGGTCGTTCGCGGCCTCGATGGCCGCCCGCTGGTCCTCGGGGAGCCGGGCGAGCACGGCCCGTACGGAGGCGGCCAGCTTCTCCCACACCCGGGGTACCCCGAAGAACTGCACCGGCCTCAGCTCCCGCACCGCGCCGGCGACGGCGGTGGGGTCGGCGCACAGCCGGACGTGCGCGGCCCGCAGCAGCGGCAGGTAGATGCCGAGGACCCGCTCGGCTATGTGCGCGAAGGGCAGGTAGCAGATGTGCTCGGCGTGCTCGGGCAGGTCCACGTGCCGGTCGAGGCGGATCGCCTGGAGCATCAGGTTGCGGTGGGTCAGCCGGACGCCCTTGGGGTCGCCGGTGGTCCCGGAGGTGTAGACGACGGTCAGCGGGTCCTCGGGGCGCGTCTCCCGCCAGGCCTTGTCGAAGGCGTCGGTGCGGTGCAGGCGGACGCCGCCCGCGTACAGGGAGGCGTACGTGCCGTGCGGGCCCGCCTCGGCGGCCTCGGCCACCACCAGCCGCTCCAGGGGCACGTCGGCGTCGGACAGCAGCGGCTCCCACCGGGCGAGTTCGCGGGCGCCCTCCACGACGGCGATCCTGGCTCCGCTGTGGCGGGCGATGTGGGCGATCTGCTCGGGCGCGGAGGTCCCGTACACGGTGACGGGCACGGCGCCGAGGTGGACGAGCGCGAGGTCGCTGAGCCAGTGCTCGGGGCGGTTGCCCATCATCAGCAGGACGTGCTCGCCGCGCCCGACTCCGAGGGCGGCGTACCCGGCGGCGAGGACGGCCACCTTGAGGCGGACCTCGGCCCAGGTGAGGGTCGTCCACCCGTCGGCGTCGGGGCCCGAGCGCCACGAGAGGGCGGGGAGCGAGCCGTGCGCGGCCGCGTTGCGGGCGAGCAGCGCGGGAACGGTGATCTCTTCGGGTCGTCCGGGCAGTCGCAGGTTCGTGGTCATGGGCAGCTCCTGGCCGTTTCACATCGTTGGTGCGACAGCAATACTGTTGAACCCAAGCTGTGGAGCAGAGAGCGAGGCGCAGACGATGGCCGACCAGGCACCCGAGCCGATGCTCACCGTGGACGAGCTGGCGGCCCGGGCGGGCGTCACCGTCCGCACCGTACGGTTCTACAGCACCCGCGGGCTTTTGCCCCCTCCCGTGATCGGCCCTCGTCGGGTCGGCCACTACGGACCGGAGCACCTCTCGCGGCTCGCGCTGATCGAGGAGTTGCAGCACCAGGGCATGACCCTCTCGGCCATCGAGCGGTACCTCGACGCCCTGCCTGACGACCTGAGCGCGCACGACCTGGCCATCCACCGGGCGATGGTGTCGAGCTGGGCTCCGGACGCCGCCCAGGAGGCCTCGCTGCCGGAGCTGGAGAAGCGGGCCGGACGCAGCCTGTCGGACACCGATCTGCGGCGGCTGACGGCGATGAACGTGCTCGCCGTCTCGGGGGACGGGTTCCGGGTGGACGTGGGGCTGCTGCGGCTGGGCGTGGCCCTGCTCGACGTGCCGATCGCGCACGAGACGATCCTGGAGGCCCGGCGGGTGCTGGTGGAGCACACCCGGTCGGCGGCGCACGAGTTGACGGCGCTGTTCCGCGACGAGGTGTGGGGGCCGTTCACCGAGGGCGAGAGCGACCCCGAGCGGGTGGAGTCGATGAAGGCGCTGTCGGCGCACATGCAGCCGATGGTGGTGCAGGCCCTGGTCACGGCCTTCCAGCGGTCCCTGCGGGAGGAGCTGCGGGCGGCGTTCGTCTCGGGCGAGGACTGATCGTCCGTACGGCACGGACGGCCCGCCCGGGCCCGCGGGGCCGGGGTAGATTCAGCGTCATGGCTGTCATCCACCGCACCACCATGACCCCGTCCAAGCACGAACTCCTCGCCGCCTGGCTCCCGTTGCGCTCGTGGTACCGGGGAGCCGGAGGCCCGGCGGGGCTCACGGCGGCGGAGCTCACCGCGGCGGGCGGGTTCCGGCTCGACGACCCCGCGGGCGAGGTCGGCATCGAGTTCATGGCCGTCACCGACGGGTCCGGCACCACCCCGGTCGTCTACCAGGTGCCGCTCACCTACCGGGCCGCGCCGCTGGCCGGCGCCGAGGCGGGCCTGATCGGCACGAGCGAGCACGGCGTCCTCGGCACGCGCTGGATCTACGACGGAGCCCACGACCCGGTCCTGGTGGGGCAGTTGCTCGCCCTGCTGGCCGGCGAGACGGCCGCCCAGGCCCAGCGGGAGAGCAACGTCCCCGACCCGACGGTCGGAGCGCACCCCGAGGGGCAGGGCGTACCGGCGGGCCTGACCCGGCGGCCCGGGAGCGTGGCCGACACCGCCGACGCGAGCGTCCTCCCGGTCGGCGTGTCCGGACACCCCGAAGCCGCACCCCTGGCACTGAGCCTGACCCGGGTGCTGCGCCCCGGCCCCGCCGCCGGGGACGGCCTGCGCGGGCAGGTGCTGGCCCGGTGGACCGCCCCGGACGGCGCCGAGCTGCGCGGGGCCGTCGCCGTACTGCGGGAGGCGGACGGCTCCGGCGGGGGCGACGGCAGCCGCTGACCGGCGGCGCGACGGCAACCGGCCGGCCGGTCGGCCGCCGACCGGCCGCGGTCCCGGGCCCGCCGCGCGGGCGGGCCCGGGATCCACGTACGCGGCAGGCCCACGTCTCAGCAGGCGTGCGCCTCACTCCCCGTAGGCCTCAGTCCGCGTACGCCTCAGTCCGCGTACGTCTCCCCCCGCTCGGCCTTCGCCACCAGCGAGGCCGGCGGCGCGAACCGCTCGCCGTACGCCGCCTCCAGCTCGCGGGCGCGGGCCACGAAGCCCGCCAGGCCGCCCTCGTAGCCGTTGACGTACTGGAGCACGCCGCCCGTCCACGCCGGGAAGCCGATGCCCATGATGGAGCCGATGTTGGCGTCGGCGACCGAGGTCAGCACGCCCTCGTCGAGGCAGCGGACCGAGTCGAGCGCCTCCGAGAAGAGCATCCGCTCCTTCATGTCCTCGAAGGGGATCTCGTACCCGGGCTTGGTGAAGTGCTCGCGCAGCCCCGGCCAGATGCCGGCCCGCTTGCCCGCCTCGTCGTACGCGTAGAAGCCGCCGCCACCGCTGCGGCCGGGCCGGCCGAACTCGTCGACCATCCGGTCGATGACGGTGTCCGCCGGGTGCTCGGCCCAGGTGCGCCCCTCGGCCTCGAAGGCCTTGCGGGTCTCGTTGCGGATCTTGCGCGGCAGGGTGAGCGTCAGCTCGTCCATCAGGGAGAGCACCTTGGCCGGGTAGCCGGCCTGGGCCGCGGCCTGCTCGACGGAGGCGGGCTCGATGCCCTCGCCGACCATCGCCACGCCCTCGTTGATGAACTGGCCGATGACGCGCGAGGTGAAGAAGCCGCGCGAGTCGTTGACCACGATCGGGGTCTTGTTGATCTGGCGGACCAGGTCGAAGGCGCGGGCGATGGCCTCGTCGCCGGTCTGCTCCCCCTTGATGATCTCGACCAGCGGCATCTTGTCCACGGGCGAGAAGAAGTGCAGACCGATGAAGTCGGCCGGCCGCTTCACACCCTCCGCGAGCCCGGAGATCGGGAGGGTGGAGGTGTTGGAACACAGCAGCGCGTCGGGCGCGATGACGTCCTGGATCTCCTGGAACACCTTGTGCTTGAGGGAGGTGTCCTCGAAGACCGCCTCGATGACGGCGTCACAGCCCGCCAGGTCGGCGACGTCGGCGGTCGCGGTGATCCGGCCGAGCAGCTCGGCGCGCTGGGCCTCGGTCGTACGGCCGCGCGAGACGGCCTTGTCGAGCAGCTTCTCGGAGTACGCCCTGCCCTTGGCGGCCGCCTCGGCGGTGACGTCCTTGAGGACGACCTCGATGCCGGCCCGTGCGCAGGAGTACGCGATGCCGGCGCCCATCATGCCCGCGCCGAGGACGGCGACCTTGCGGACGGTGCGCGGCTCGACTCCCTGCGGGCGGCTGCGGCCGGCGTTGACGGCCTGGAGGTCGAAGAAGAACGCCTGGATCATGTTCTTGGCGGTCTGGCCGGTGACCAGCTCGGTGAAGTAGCGGGCCTCGATGGTCAGCGCGGTCTCGAAGTCCACCTGGGAACCTTCGACGGCGCAGGCCAGGATGTTGCGCGGAGCCGGGTAGGGGGCTCCGTTCAGCTGCTTCTTCAGGTTGGCCGGGAAGGCCGGCAGGTTCGCGGCGAACCGCGGGCTGGACGGCGTGCCGCCCGGGATCCGGTAGCCGGGTACGTCCCACGGCTGCTTCGACTCGGGGTTCGCGTCGATGAAGGCGCGGGCCTTGTCGAGCATCTCCTCGCGCGTGGCGGCCAGTTCGTGGACCAGGCCGTTCTCCAGGGCGCGCTTCGGGTTGTACTGGGTCCCCTGCAGCAGCACCTTGAGCAGCGCGTCGGCGATGCCCATGAGGCGCACGGTACGGGTGACGCCGCCGCCGGCCGGGAGGAGCCCGAGGGTGACCTCGGGCAGTCCGATCTTGGAGCCGGGGGCGTCGAGGGCGACGCGGTGGTGGGAGGCCAGGGCGATCTCGTAACCGCCGCCCAGGGCCGCGCCGTTGATGGCGGCGACCACGGGCTTGCCGAGGGTCTCGATGCGGCGCAGCGAGGCCTTGATGGCGGTGCCGGTGTCGAAGGCGAGCTGCGCGTGCTCGGGTCCCAGCCGGATCATGTCCTTGAGGTCGCCGCCCGCGAAGAAGGTCTTCTTGGCCGAGGTGTAGATGATGCCGCGGATGGAGTCCTTCTCGGCCTCCGCACGGTCGGCGATCGCGGCGATGGAGTCCTTGAAGGCCTGGTTCATCGTGTTGGCGGACTGGTCGGGGTCGTCGAGGATCAGGGTGACGACACCGGTCTCGTCCTGTTCCCAGCGGATGGTTCGGGTCTCGGTCATGGGTGGGTCTCTCCGTGGAAGTCTCGTTCGGCGGGGCCGGGGCGGAAGGGGCCGGGGGTCGGCCCGGGCGCTACGCGGGGGTCGGGCGTTCGCTGCGCCGCACGGCTACAGGCGCTCGACGATGGTGGCGACGCCCATGCCGCCGCCGACGCACAGGGTGACGAGCCCGTAGCGCTTGTCCTGGCGCTCCAGTTCGTCGATGACGGTGCCGAGGATCATCGCGCCGGTGGCGCCGAGCGGGTGGCCGAGCGCGATGGCGCCGCCGTTCACGTTGACCTTGTCCAGCGAGACGCCCATGTCCTTGACGAAGCGGAGCACGACGCCCGCGAAGGCCTCGTTGATCTCGATCAGGTCGATGTCGTCGATGGTCAGGCCGGCCTTCGCCAGGGCCTTGCGGGTGGCCGGGGCGGGGCCGGTGAGCATGATGGTCGGCTCGGAGCCGGAGACCGCCGCCGAGACGATCCGGGCGCGCGGCCGCAGGCCGCCCCGCTCCCCCGCCTCGCGGGAGCCGATCGCGACGAGCGAGGCGCCGTCGACGATGCCCGAGGAGTTGCCGGCGTGGTGGACGTGGTCGATCTTCTCGATCCAGTGGTACTTCTGCAGGGCCACCGCGTCGAACCCGCCGAGGTCGCCGATGTCCGCGAAGGACGGCTTCAGCCGGGCGAGGGTGTCCGCGGTGGTGCCGGGGCGGATGAACTCGTCGTGGTCCAGGACGACCAGGCCGTTGCGGTCGGTCACCGGGACGACGGACCCGGCGAACCGGCCGTCCTTGACGGCCGCGGCGGCGCGCTCCTGGGAGAGGGCCGCGTACTCGTCGACGTCGCGCCGGGAGAAGCCCTCGATGGTGGCGATCAGGTCCGCGCCGATGCCCTGGGGCACGAAGCCCGTGTCCCAGTTCGTCATCGGGTCGGCGAACCACGCGCCGCCGTCGGAGGCCATCGGCACGCGGGACATGGACTCGACGCCGCCCGCGAGGACCAGGTCCTCCCAGCCGGAACGGACCTTGGCGGCGGCCATGTTGACGGCTTCCAGGCCGGAGGCGCAGAAGCGGTTCTCCTGAACGCCGGCGACGGTGTCCGGGAGCCCGGCCGCGATGGCCGCGATCCGGGCGATGTCGGAGCCCTGGTCGCCGACCGGGCCGACGACGCCGAGCACGATGTCGTCGATGGTGGCGGGGTCCAGTCCGGGGTTGCGCTCGCGCAGGGCGTGGATGAGGCCGACGACCAGGTCGATCGGCTTGGTGCCGTGCAGGGCGCCGTTGGCCTTGCCGCGCCCGCGCGGGGTGCGGATCGCGTCGTATACGTAAGCTTCGGTGCTCACTGGTCAAGCCTTTCGCAGGATGCTGGGGGAGGTCGGTGGGGGGCGGGTCAGCCCAGGAGGGATCGGCCGATGATCTCCTTCATGATCTCGGTCGTACCGCCGTAGATGGTCTGGATGCGGCCGTCGACGAAGGCGCGGGCCACCCGGTATTCGCTCATGTAGCCGTATCCGCCGTGGAGTTGCAGGCAGCGGTCGGCGACCCGCTTCTGGAGCTCGGTCGCCCACCACTTGGCCATCGAGGCGTGGACGTGGTCGAGCTCGCCCGCCGTGTGGTCGGCGATGCACCGGTCGAGGAAGCTGCGGGTGACGGCGCACTCCGTGGCCATCTCCGCGATCTCGAACCGGATGTGCTGGAGCTTGGCCAGCGGACGCCCGAAGGCCTCGCGTTCCTTCACGTACCGCGTGGTGATCTCCAGCAGGTGCTCGGAGGCGGCGATGGCGGCCATCGCGATGCCCATCCGCTCCTGCGCGAGGTTCGTCATCAGGTGGACGAACGCGCCGTTCAGCTCGCCGAGCAGGTTCTCCTTGGGCACGCGCACGTCGTGGAAGAACAACTCGGCGGTGTCCTGGGCCTTCTGCCCGATCTTGTCGAGGTTGCGGCCGCGCTCGAAGCCCTCCGCGCCGCGCTCGACGACGAGCAGCGACAAGCCGTGCGCCCCGCCCTCCGGAGTGGTCTTCGCGACCACGACGACCAGGTCGGCGAGGATGCCGTTGGAGATGAAGGTCTTCGAACCGTTCAGCACCCAGTGGTCGCCCCGGTCCTCGGCCGACGTACGGATCGCCTGCAGGTCGGAGCCGGCGCCCGGCTCGGTCATCGCGATGGCCGTGATGGTCTCGCCGGAGCAGAAGCCGGGCAGCCAGCGGCGCTTCTGCTCCTCGGTGGCCAGCGAGGTCAGGTACGGGCCGATGATGTCGTTGTGCAGCCCGATGGCGAGGCCGGGGGCGCCCGCCCGGGTGAACTCCTCGGCGATCACGGCCGCGTACCGGAAGTCGGGGTTGCCGCCGCCCCCGTACTCCTCAGGGACGGCCAGGCCGAGCAGCCCCTGGCGGCCGGCGGCGCGCCAGGCCTCCCGGCTGACGATGCCGTCCTTCTCCCACTGCTCGTAGTGCGGCAGCACCTCCTTGGCGAGGAAGGTGCGGACGGTCTCGCGGAACGCCTCGTGGTCGGCGTCGAAGATCTGGCGCTGCATGGATCGGCTCCTTAAAGCCAGTTCCTGACGGTTTCGATCAGCCGGGCCGGCTCGGGGCCGACCGGCGTGACGTTGAGCATGGTGACGCCCGCCTCGCGGAAGGCCTCCTCGGCGGCGCGGTGCGGATCGCCCGCGTGGTCGAGCATCCTGGACGGCTCCATCAGCCCTCCGCCCCGGACTCCCGCTCCGCGGGCTGCTGTGCGGAGGACTGCTCCTCGGCCGCCTCGGCCTCCAGCAGGGCCGGTACGTCCCAGTCGGCGGCCACCGACGCGGTGTGCGCGCCCGGAAGGGCCGGGCCGCTCGTCACGGCGCCGGGGGTCACCGAGAACCGCGGGGCGGGTGCGGGCTGGACGATCCCGCCGAAGTCGGTGAAGGTGCCGCGGGCCGCGAGGTGCGGGTGCTCCGGCGCCTCGCGCAGCGAGAGCACGGGCGCGACGCATGCGTCGGTCCCCTCGAAGACCGCCGTCCACTCGGCGCGCGTACGGGTCCGGAAGCGCTCGGCGACGGCCTCGCGGAGCTCGCCCCACCGGGCGAGGTCCTTGCGGGCGGGGGCCCGGTCCGCGATGCCGAGCAGCTCGGTGAACGTGTCGTAGAACTGCTGCTCCAGCGCGCCGACCGCCATGTACTGCCCGTCGGAGGTCTCGTAGGTGCCGTAGAAGGGGCAGCCGCCGTCGAGGAGGTTGGCCCCGCGCCGGTCCTGCCAGCCGCCGGCCGCCATCATGCCGTGGATCATCGCGGTGAGGTGGGCCGTGCCGTCCACGATGGCCGCGTCGACGACCTGGCCGGCTCCGGTGGCCCGCGCGTGCTGGAGGGCGGCGAGGACACCGATGACCAGGTAGAGCGAGCCGCCCGCGTAGTCCCCGACCAGGTTGGCCGGAACGGCCGGCGGCCCGTCCGGAGCGCCGATCATGCCCAGCGCCCCGGTCACCGCGATGTACGCGATGTCGTGCCCGGCCGTGTGGGCCAGCGGGCCGGCCTGGCCCCAGCCGGTCATCCGGCCGTAGACCAGCCGCGGGTTGCGCGCGTGGCACGCGGCCGGGCCGACGCCGAGCCGCTCGGCGACCCCGGGGCGGAACCCCTCGACGAGTACGTCGGCCCGCTCGACGAGGTCCAGGACGCGGGCCGGGCCCCCGGCGGACTTGAGGTCGAGCAGGACGGAACGCTTGTTGCGGTTGGTGACGTCGTACGCGGGGTTGACCGCGAGTCCGCCCCCGCCGGGCCGGTCCACCCGTACGACGTCCGCCCCCAGGTCGGCGAGGAGCATGGCGGCGAACGGGCCCGGGCCGATGCCCGCCAGCTCGACGACGCGCACCCCGGCGAGCGGTCCGTTCCCTGTCACTGCCATCGGGCCCCCAGCGTTTCTGGTCTGCGACTGTGTGACACAACTGATGTAACACCAGCGATGCTAGGAACGTGCCGCGCTCTGCACAAGCCCTTGGGCGAGCAAGCGCTTAGCAGTCTGTCCCGATCGGGGTGGATAGGGGCGGTGGACCGCGCCGACCTCCGGGAACTCGATGGCCTACCCCCCTGATCAAGCCACGTGCGGCTATGTACTCTGAGCCTGGTTTCAAACCTGATCAAGTTCAAAAAACGAAAAATGGGGGGGCCGGTGCGCAATCGCCGACTCATGTTTTCCGCCGCCGTCATCGCGGCTGGTGTAGGTCTCCTTCCGGGTCTGGCCCACGCGGCCGACCCGGTCCAGCCCACCAAGTCCAGCAAGCCGGACGGCCACGGGGTCGACAGCACGCCCGACCTCGCCGAGGTCGGTCAGCAGAAGTTCAGCAGCCCGGCCGACCGCACGGTCCAGATCGCGCCGAAGGGCAAGGCCAAGGCCGCTCCGCGGGCCCAGGACGCCGCCGTGGCGGCCGACCCGACGGTCGGACTCAGCGGCTGGGGCACCAGCGCGCGCGGCGTCCACATCGACGCCGCGGTCACCAACCCCGACTCGACGGTGCTCAGCCTGAGCGTCGAATGGGGCGACGGCACCACCGATCAGTTCCACGTCTACGGCAGCGAGACCGTGCCGCTGCAGCACTCCTACAAGGACATCGGCTACTACACGGCCAAGGTCACCCTGTCCGACAACACGGGTGCCCGGGCCGTCAACACGATGGACCTGTGGACCCTGGGCTCCGACTTCACCCCGCACACCCCGACCCGCCTGCTCGACACCCGCGAGGGCACGGGCGCGCCGAAGGCCAAGGTCGGCGGTTTCGGCACCGCCAAGGTGAAGATCGAGGGCAACGCCAAGATCCCGGCCGGCGTCACGGCCGTGGTCCTCAACGTCACCGTCACCAACGCCACCAGCTCGGGCCACATCACCGCGTACGGCTCGGGCGACGACCGGCCGACCTCGTCCAACGTGAACTACAACGCCGGCCAGACCGTCCCGAACCTGGTGATCGTGCCCGTCGGCCTGGACGGCTACGTCGACCTGTACAACCGCAGCGGCGGCTCGGTCGACCTGATCGCCGACGTCACCGGCTACTTCACCCACACCTCGTCCAGCGGCTACACCCCGCTGGCGCCCTCCCGTCTCGTCGACACCCGCTCCGGGCTCGGCGCGAAGAAGGGTCAGGTGCCCGGGGCCGGCACGTTCGGCGTCCAGATCACCGGCCGCAACAACGTTCCTTCGGGCGTGACCGCGGTCGCCCTGAACGTGACCGTCACCGAGCCCAAGAGCGACGGCCACCTGAGCGTGTTCCCGAGCGGGCAGCAGGCCACGACGTCCAACCTGAACTTCAGCGCGGGCCAGACCATCGCCAACGCGGTCATCGTGCCCGTCGGCCCCGACGGCAAGATCAGCGTGCGCAACGGCGCCTGGGGCGCGACCGACGTGATCGTCGACGTCGTCGGCTTCTACAGCCCGGCGAGCGAGGGCGCCTACCGCCCCGTCCAGCCCGAGCGCCTGCTCGACACCCGCGGCGACGACCACTGGAACTACGGGCCGCTCGACGACTTCGGCTACGCCTACATCCCGCTGGGGTACAACCGTTCCCACGAGACCAGCTGGGTCCTGAACACCACGGTCACCGACACGAAGGCCAACGGCTTCCTCGGCGTCGTACCGGACCCGAACACGGTGTACGCGTACGACAACGGCTTCGAGTCGTGGCCGCCCGCGCCCACCTCGTCCACGCTGAACTGGACGCCGGGCAAGACCGTCCCGAACCTGGTCCAGGCGACCGGTGGCCCCGACGGCATCGTCGACTTCTTCAACCAGAGCTACGGCACCACCCACCTGATCGTCGACATCTTCGGCTACTACGACAAGAGCTGACCGGCACCACATCAGCACCCCGTGCCCCGGGAACGGCCGCTCCGGCCGTCCCCGGGGCACGGCTGTACGACCCCCGCCCGCCCGGACCGCCCTCACGGACGTCCGCACGGGCACGCTAGCCTCGGCGGGCGACAGCAGCCAGAGGACGCGGTGACGGACGAAGGAGTGCGCGGGATGGACCAGGAACGTACGTATGACGTGGTGCTCTACGGCGCCACGGGCTTCGTGGGGGCACTCACCGCCGAGTACCTCGCCGCGCACGCCCCCGCGGGCTGCCGCTGGGCCCTCGCCGGCCGGAACACGGCGAAGCTGGAGCTGCTGCGCGAGCGGCTCACCGCGATCGACCCGGCCTGCGCCGGCCTGCCGCTCCTCACGGCGGACGCGAGCGACACCGACGCCCTGCGCGAACTGGCCGCCTCCACCCGGGTCCTGGCGACGACCGTGGGCCCGTACATCTGGTACGGAGCCGAACTCGTCGCCGCCTGCGCCGAGTCGGGGACCGACTACGTGGACCTCACCGGCGAGCCGGAGTTCGTGGACCGGATGTACGTCGAGCACGACGCACGGGCCCGGGAGACCGGCGCCCGGCTCGTCCACGCCTGCGGCTTCGACTCGATCCCGGCCGACCTGGGGGCCTACTTCACCGTCGGGCAGCTCCCCGAGGGCGTCCCGCTGACCGTCGACGGGTTCGTCCGGTCCAACGCCCTCTTCTCCGGCGGCACCCTCACGTCGGCGCTCACCGCGCTCAGCCGCGGCCCCCAGACCCTCGCGGCCGCGCGCGCCCGCCGCCTGCACGAGCCCCGGCGGTTCGAGCGCCGGGCCCGCGGACCGGCCGGAACACCCCGGTACAGCAGGGAGACCGGCACCTGGGCGCTCCCGCTGCCCACGCTGGACCCCGCGATCGTGGCCCGCTCGGCCGCCGCACTGGAACGGTACGGGCCGGACTTCCGCTACCGGCACTACGCCTCCGTCAAGCACCTCCCCGTCGCCGTGGGCGGTACGGCGGCGCTCGGCGCGACGGTGGCCCTCGCCCAGGTCCCGCCGGCCCGGCGCTGGCTGATGAACCGCTGGGAGCCGGGCCGCGGACCGGACGCGGAGCGGCGGGCGCGCAGCTGGTTCACGGTGCGGTTCGTGGGCGAGGGGGGCGGGCGGCGCGTGTTCACCGAGGTCTCGGGCGGCGACCCCGGGTACGGCGAGACCGCGAAGATGCTGGCGGAGTCCGCGCTCTGCCTGGCGTACGACGCCCTCCCGGACGCCGCCGGGCAGCTGACGACGGCGGTGGCGATGGGCGACGCGCTCATCCCCCGCCTCCAGAAGGCCGGCATCACCTTCCGGGTGGCGGACGCCCGCTGAGACGGCTAGATGACTAAACGGCTTCCTTCAGCGCGCGCCGGCACAGGGAGTCGGCGTGCCGCGTCGTCTCGGGGATCCGGAAGCGGGGGCTCAGCGCAAGGGCGTGCGCGCAGGCGTTCTCCAACGAGACCCGGTGCCCGACGGAGACGTAGACGGGCTTGATTCCGTCCTGGGTCCGCAGCGCCCGCCCGACCTCCGCGCCGTCGGCATCGAGCAGCGGGGCCGCGTCGCCCCGCCGGGGGCCCGGTTCCTCGTACGTGAAGGTGAACGGGTTCTTCGCGACCCCGATGGACGGGAGCCCGGTGACCACCCCGAGGTGACAGGCCAGGCCGAAGCCGCGGGGGTGGGCCAGCCCGTACCCGTCGCAGACGACGAGGCCGGGCGCGGTGGTGAGCGCGTCGAGGGCGGCCAGTACGGTCGGCAGCTCGCGGAAGGCCAGCAGCCCGGGCACGTACGGGAAACTGACCCGCCCGACGGCGGTGGTCTCCTCGACCACCTCCAGGGTGGCGGCGTCGAGCACCACGGCCGCGGCGGCGACCAGGTCCCGCGCGTCGTCGTAGGCGACGTCCACGCCGGCGACCAGCCCGAGTCCGGGCGGCGGGCCCGGCTCGGTGAGCACGACCTGATGGCGTAGTTCGTCCTGTATCGCCCGGGCCTCGGCCTCGTCGGCGGGGGTCTTCACACTAGTCATGATGGTGCGAGAGTAGCCTGGCGATCATGTTCGTCATGGAGCTCACCTACACCTCGCCCATCGAAGCCGTTGAGGACCAGATGGACGCCCACATCGCCTGGCTGGACGGCTACTACGCCGCCGGCATCTTCCTCGCGTCGGGCCGCAAGGTCCCGCGCGACGGGGGCGTCATCCTGGCGGGCGGGGTCTCCCGCGGGGAGATCGAGAAGATCGCCGCCGAGGACCCGTTCATCGTGGCGGGCGTCTGCGCGTACCGCATCACGGAGTTCATGGCGACGAAGACCTCGGCGGACCTGGCAACGGTCCGCGAGAACCCGGCGCTGTAGGGGGCGGGGCGGGTGCCGGGCGACTCCCGGGCGGGGACCTGCTGTGGGCGGGGGTGCCGGGGCGGTACTCGTGTCGGGCCGGAGCGCGAGGCGGTGGGGGTTTCCCGTCAGTCTCATCGTCTCTCCGGGTCGGGCCGTCCCCTCAAGGGCGCTCCCTGCGGTCGCGTCGCTACGC